>NZ_JBEPDC010000014.1:0-271417 GCF_040300065.1 Nonomuraea sp. NPDC000554
ATCCTCAACCACCTGCTCCACCTGTTCACCGAACACGAACTGGCAGCGTTACCCGTCCGGTGCTGGCCAGTACGGCAGGCCCGGCAGGCGTTCCGGTTCATGGCCCAGGCCCGCCACACCGGCAAGATCGCGCTGACCGTCCCGCATGGCATGGACCCGCACGGAACCGTGCTGGTCACGGGCGGCACCGGCGGACTGGGCGCCATCCTCGCCCGCCACCTCGCCGGCCACCACCACGTCAAACACCTGCTGCTCGCCTCCCGCAGAGGAGAACAAGCCCCCGACGCCGACCAACTCCGCACCGACCTGGAAGCCGCAGGCGCGTCCGTCGACATCGTCGCCTGCGACCTGTCCGACCCCAGCCAGGTCACCACACTCCTGGACCGCGTCCCCGCCGAGCACCCCCTGACCGCGCTCTTCCACACCGCCGGCGTGCTCGACGACGGCGTGATCACCTCCCTCACCCCCGACAAGATCGACCGGGTGCTACGCCCCAAAGCCGACGCCGCCTGGCACCTCCACCACGCCACCCGCCACCTCGACCTGGCCGCGTTCGTCCTCTACTCCTCCTCCGCCGCCACCCTCGACAGCGCCGGACAAGGCAACTACTCCGCAGCCAACGCCTTCCTCGACGCCCTGGCCATCCACCGGCAAGCCACCGGCCTACCCGCCCAATCCCTCGCCTGGGGACTCTGGCAACAACCCAGCGGCATGAGCGCCCACCTCACCACCACCGACATCACCCGCATCGAACAAGCCGGCTACCACCCCATCACCACCACCCAAGGCAACCAACTCCTCGACACCGCCCTCACCACCCCCCAACCCCACCTCCTCCCCCTCCCCATCAACACCCACACCCTCACCAAACGCCACGACGGCATACCCCCCATCCTCCGCGAACTGACCCACACCCCCACACGCCGCACCGCAAACACCACAACCACCGCAACCAACCAAACAGCACTACAACAGCGCCTGGCCGGGCTGTCCCCGGCCGAGCAGGTCGGTGAGCTCACCAAGTTGGTGCGCGAGTGCGCGGCGAAAGTGATCGGATACAGCGAGCCGGATGCGATCCGGGCGGAGCAGAACTTCCTCGAAGCCGGTTTCGATTCACTCACCGCGATGGAACTGCGCAACGTATTGAACAAGGCGACGGGCCTGCGGATGCCGGCGACAGCGGTCTTCGACTACGGCACCGCCGCGGCGCTGGCCCGCTACATAGCGGACGAGATCTCGTTCGACGCTGAAATCGCCCGGACCCCGTCCTCCGGTGCCGCAGGGCCGGATGCGGGTGGAATGCTCGCGTCGATGCTGCGCGACGCGGCTCCCACGGGGAAGCTGCGGGAGGGGTTGGAGATGCTGGAGGCGGCGGCGAAGCTCAGGCCGTCGTTCCGCACGCTGGACGACCTGGACCGCTCGTACCGGCCGCTGGCCTTGGCCTCAGGCCCGGCGCTGCCGAAGCTGTTCTGCTTCAGCACGCCGATGGCGCTGGGCGGCGCCGCCCAGTTCGCGCGGCTGGCCGTGCATTTCCAGGGAGTGCGTGACCTGTATGCGCTTCAAGTGCCGGGATATGCCCCAGACGACAGCCTTCCGGACACCGTAGACGTCATCGTGCGCATGTGGGCGGAATCCATTCAGGAGACGGCCGGTGACGACCCGTTCGTGATGATCGGCTACTGCGGCGGAGGCAACTTCGCGCACGCGGCCGTCACGTATCTGGAGCAGAAGGGGGTACGTCCGCAAGGTCTCGTCCTGCTGGACACCTTCCTTCCTGGCAGCGAGGTCATCGATGAGCTCGGTGGCCAGATGCTGGAAGGGATGTTCGACCGGGCAGAAACCTTCGGCCCCTTCAGTGACACGAGGATGACGGCCATGGGGCGGTACTACCGGCTCTTCAGAGAGACGGAGGTGGTCGACGTCGAAATCCCCGTGCTCTTCCTCAGGCCGGACACCCCCTTGCCCTCAGGCCCCGACGGCGAGAGGTCCCGGGTCGGGAACTGGCGTGCTTCGTGGCACTTGAAGCACGATCTGTGCGAGGTCCGCGGCGACCACCTCACCATGCTGGAGGGCGAGGCGGGGTCGATCGCGCAGGCCATCGAGGAGTGGCTCAAACCGTCCGACGGGCGTTCGAACGGCGCGTGAGCGGTGAAACGACCGAGATGCCGAGGCCTGGACCGACCGGGGCGCCGAGGGCGCGGTCATTGATCCGTGGGCAAGGACGTACCAGAGCGGGGCCGCGATCAGAAGCGGGAGGGGAAGGTGCTCTGCCCGGTCTCGCTCTCCAGGAACCGGGCGATGCCGTCCAGGAGGCGCTGCAGGCTGAACTCGAATATCTCCTCCAGGTCCGAGATGACCTCCGGACTGTTCCGCAGCGCGGCCTGTCTGGGATATCTGTCGGTGCCCAGTTCCTCGAGTACCGCCGGCACCTTCACGGCCCGCCACTGGCTCAACGAGATTCCGCCACCCCGCCGCTCAGATGCGATCTCGCTCACCCGGAGCAGCGCCAGCCCCTGCGCGATGCCGCTCACGCCGAGATAGATCCGATGGGTCGTGACGGGATCGAGGCCCAGGCCGTCGAATGTGCCCAGACCCCGTTCGAAGCGGGCGAGGAGACTGGGGACGAGCGGCGGCTGCACGGTCGCGATGACCTCCAGGACCCAGGGGTACGACGAGTACAACGCCCACTCCCACCTGGCAGCGGCCTCGAGCTCGGCCCGCCAGCCTCTGCCGGGCCGGGGATCGGAGTCCCCGCCCTCGCTGAACACCGCCTCCACCATCAGGTCGATCAGCTCGTCCTTCCCGTCGATGTAGTTGTACAGCGACATCACCTTGACGCCGAGCACGTTCGCGACATGCCGCATGGA
Source organism: Nonomuraea sp. NPDC000554 (assembly GCF_040300065.1). Classification (NCBI taxonomy): domain Bacteria; kingdom Bacillati; phylum Actinomycetota; class Actinomycetes; order Streptosporangiales; family Streptosporangiaceae; genus Nonomuraea; species Nonomuraea sp. NPDC000554. The sequence continues at coordinate 2,868 of NZ_JBEPDC010000014.1, forward strand.
CATGCTCTCCAGGCCGTCGGCGTTGGCGATCTGGATGGCGGCCCACACGATCCGCTCCCGGGAGAGGCCCACGTCGGTCCGATGAACTTCCTCACGCGTGACACGCCCGCTGGGGACCGGACGTGCCGGACGAGGAGGTGAGAGCTGCTCGTCCTGCTTCTCCCGCCAGGCTCCCTGGCCCGTTCCAGAGTCGAGACGGGCCCGGTAGGCGCGGGCCTGGCACGAGCGCGAGCAGTAGCGGGGCTTGCGCCCGCGGGGAGAGGGTGTGAGCTCCTTACCGCACTGTGCACACGTCAGCATGGCAGCCCTTATTTCGTCACGATCTTCCATCGTGACGAAAGCATATCACGCATGAATGTGATGAAAAGAAGGCTGGATGAGTGTGACGAAAATTTCGCCCGACAGAAAGGCTATTGGCAAGGAGGCAGCTGCGAGCTGGGATTATGTCAGCGTAGACGCGGGCCGCCCGGTGAATATTTGTTTGACGAGAGACTTCCTCGACATGACATATGGTGTACTGTAAATATTACGTACACAGTATGAGAGGGTGTGAACGATGGATATCGCTGAAAGCGACGCCAAGGCGGGCTGGAGGCAATGGGTCGGCCTCGCGATCCTCATGCTGCCTGTGCTGCTCATTTCCGTCACGGTGACGGTGCTGTTCTTCGCGCTCCCGTCACTGACCGCCGAACTGGAACCGAGCGGTACGCAGCAGCTGTGGATCGTGGACATCTACGCCTTCCTGCTGGCCGGGCTTCTCATCCCGATGGGCAATCTGGGTGACCGGATCGGCCGCCGGCGCCTGCTCCTGCTGGGCGCGGTGGCGTTCGGCATCACCTCGGCGCTTGCGGCGTACGCGCCCAACGCCGAGTTGCTCATCGTCGCGCGCGGTCTGCAGGGGGCCGCGGCGGCGACGCTGATGCCGCCGACCCTCGCCCTCATCCGGGTCATGTTCACCGATGCCCGTCAACTCCAGATGGCCATCGCGATTTGGGCCGCGGTCTTCACCCTCGGCAGCGTGGCCGGGCCGATCGTCGGCGGGTGGCTGCTCGAGAGCTTCTGGTGGGGTGCGGTCTTCCTGATCAGCGTTCCGATCATGGTCCTGTTACTGGTGCTCGGCCCGCTCCTGCCGGAGTATCGTGACCCCAATCCAGGAAAGTTCGACCTCCTCAGCGCGGTCCTCGTCCTCCTCACCGCTCTTCCGATGGTGTACGCGGTGAAGATGGCCGCCGAGCAGAACTTCTCCGCGACGATGTGGATCAGCGCGGTGGTCGGGCTGGTGTTCCTGGCTCTCTTCTTGCGCAGGCAGCGAAAGTTGCCCGACCCCATGCTGGACCTGGCGCTCTTCCGGCGGCAGGCGTTCACCGTGTCCCTGATCACCGCCACTCTCGCGGTTTTCGCCCTGGTCGGGACGTTCTACTTCATCACCCAGTACCTGATGTCGGTGCTCGAGATGCGGCCCATCGTGGCCGGGCTGATGACCGTGCCGACGGCCGTCAGCTCGGCGGCCGGCTCGGTGCTCGGGGCTGCGCTGACGCGGTGGTTCCGGCCCGGCCACATCATGGGCTCAGGCATGGTCTTCGGAGCGGTCGGCTTCCTGCTGATCTCGCAGCTGAGCACGGACGTCAACCTGCCGTTGCTGTTCAGCGGCCTGTTCTTGCTGGGCTGGGGGATCGGATCGGTGCAAGCGCTGGCGTCGACCATGGTGGTCGCCACGGCGCCGCCTGAGAAGGCGGGATCCGCCTCGGGGCTGTTCGAGTCCTCCACGGAGTTCGGGCAGGCGCTCGGGGCGGCCATCCTCGGCAGCATCGGCGTGGCCGTCTACCGCAGCACCCTCGCCGCCGACCTGCCCAACGACGTTCCGCCGGAGGCCGCCGTGGTGGCGCACGAGACCCTCGGCGGTGCGCTGTCGGTCGCCGGCGAGCTCCCGCAGGCGATGGGCACGGCTCTGGCCGCCGTGGCGCGCGAGGCTTACGTCGACGGCATGCAGATCGCCGCTCTCGCCGGTGCGGTCATCATGCTCATCATGGGGATCCTCGCGTTCCTCAACATTCGCGAGGTGCAAAAAGCTTCGTGAGGCGACGGGCCGCATCGTTTACGGCGGGAAAGACCGGAAAATAGGGGGGACAGCCCCATTGAGCGCGTGACGGAATCCGGGCACTCTTCGAGGTAGGCGAAAGTCTTCACGAGACGAACGCGATTTATCGTCGCCGCGTTCGCGTCGGCGGGCACGGGTACGCTGCCACGACCGCTGTCATCCTTATAGTCGGAGGGAAGTCGGAGACATGTACGACCAGAGCAGTCATACCTTTTTGAATTTCAAGGGCTATGGCGCAGTACATGAAGCCGACCACCCAGCCGACGACTTCCGCGAGAATGCCAGGGAGAATCCCCAGGACGACTACCGGACGACCGTCGAGCAGACCGCCGCCTTTCTCGCGGCCAGGGCGGGGATCAACGGTTCGTGCAGGGTCCTCGAGGTGGGTGACCACTGCGAATGCCTGCTGATGTACTTCGCCAAGTGGTTCGGCTGCCGAGGCGAGGGGATCTTCCAGAGCGAGGAGTACGTCAGGTTCGCCCAGGACCTGTGCACGAACCAGCCCCACGGTCTCGACGTCGGCTTCCGGCGCGCATCGGTGATGCGTCTGCCCTACGAACCTGGCAGCTTCACCCACGTCGTCAGCCACGGTGCGCTGCACAAGGTGCCGGACAAGCCGCACGGCTATCTGGAGATCCGCCGCGTGCTGCGCCGCGGAGGCGTCTTCGCCTTCAGCGACTTCTACCAGCCCCAGGCGAGCATCAGCGAGCACACCCGGACAAACGTCTACGACAAGTTCGGGTGGAACGACGGCTACACGCTCCTGGAACACCACTCCGCGCTGGAGGAGGCGGGATTCGAAATCAGCTCGGTCTTCAACGTGACCGGCTTCCTCCGGAGGACGTTCCAGGGAAACGCAGAGGCGGCCAGGACGCGTGCAGAACGGATGGCAGACGTCGAAGCCCGGGACAAGATGCTCGCCTTCTCCTCGTCCTGTGAAGAGGTGCAGGCCGCCATCGACCGGATGGAGGTCGGGTGGGCGGTTTTCGTCGTGCGCAAACCGGAAGCGCCTGGCGGGAGAGTGCCGCATGCCTCATAGCGCCATCCATCACAGGGGCACGGACGCCGGACCGGGAAGGTGCTCGGAATCCTCCGTGGCGAACACGTTTCCGTTCGCGGCACCGAGCTCTTTCGACGAGAACAGGCGTGGCAGATCGTTCCGGCCGTTCACACCGAGCTTTCGGTAAATGCGAGTGAGGTGCTGCTCAACCGTGCTGATGGTGATATGCGCTCTCGTCGCGATCTCCCGGTTCGTGTAGCCGAGTGCCGCCATCGAGGCGACGCGGTACTCGGCGGGGCTGAGTGCGTTCTGATCGTTGCCGGTGGTCATCATGCCGAAGTCGTCGTCGAAAGTGCTCGCCACCGACTGGCGTAAGGGCTCGGCGTGGCAGCGCCGACCGACCCGGTCCGCCTGCTGGCCGATGAGCCGGGCTTTGTCCGTCTCGCCCAGGGCGGCGAGGGAGTGGCTGAGGCGAGCCAGCGCGTGCGCCAACTCCATCTTGTGGCCGGAGTCCTGGAGCATGTCGACGGCTTTGCGGAGCAGTGGCGGCCTTCGTCCCACATCCTCGGCGGAGGCGAGCACCATCAGCGCGAACCCCCGGATTCTGGGGGAGTGGCCATGCGGAAGTGCCTGATGGAGTTCCAGGTACTTCCGGGCGCGGGCGTTGTTCTTCAGCACGACAGAGACTCCCGCCGCCCCGAGGCGCCAGGGGATGAGCAAAGGCGTGTCGACCTCCCAGGATCGCATCAGCGTCCCGCACTTCAGGACGTCGCTGAGGCCCGCGTGCAACTGGCCGACCGCCACTCTGTAGTGGCCCCGCGCGAAGAGGTAGTGCAGCCCGTACCGGGTCTGGTATACCGTCTCCGGCAGCGGCTGGCGCAGGTACTGCTCGGCCTCCTGGTACTGGCCCATCTCCGTATGGGCCTCGATGAGGCTGGCCAGCGGCAGGGCCGCGAGCACGCCCAGGCTTCTCGCCGGCAGGGTGCGCAGTGAAAGGCGCCCGTACTCGACGGCTTCCAGCAGCTCGCCCTGGCGCTCGGCGATGTGCGCGCGGAACGCGGCGAGCACGCTCAGCCACGTGGGCGAGGAGCGCCGCTCCGCCAGCGCGAACAGGTTCTCGACGAGGAACGACGCCTCCTGGATGCGGTCGGCATAGATGAAGCAGGACAGGGCCGCTTCGACCAGCTCGATGTTGCAGCCTTCGAGCTGGACCGAGTGGAGGACCTTCTCCGCCGTCTTCAGGGCCGCCTCGGTCTCGCCTTCTCGCAGGGTGGCGGCGAGCGCGGCGATCGTCCTCGCGTACGAATGGGCCGGATGCCGCTCGCTCCCCTCGCGCAGGGGAGAGGGCCGGTACGTCCCACGCAGCCGGTGCAGAACCGGGGGGTGCGTGCTGGCCACCCAGTGGTCGGCTGCGAGGCGCCACGCGGCGCTTCCCTCACCCTCCTGGCCCTCGTCCTGCTCTGCCCGCTCCAGCAGCGCGAAGAGTTCCTCGGCCTCGTCGTACTGGCCGTGCCAGAGCACGCACGTGAGAAGCCAGTGCAGGTCCCGGCCGGTCAGCCGGCCGTCCCGTGCGGCCCGCATGAGCATAGGGGTGTACGTGGTGGCGGTGGAGGGGTTGATCCGCCATGTGGCCTTGGTCAGCGCCAAGGTGACCATGACACGCTCGTCGTCTCCCGAGCACAGGTCCGCCGCGTGACGGAGGTACCGCACGGCGAGCTCGTACTCGTCGGTCGCCAGCGCCTGATCAGCGGCTTCGCGCAACACGTCCAGCGCCCAGGGCTCGCTCATCGTGCTGGCGGCGAGGAGGTGGTCAGCGATCACCGTGGGCTGTACGCCGGTCGCGTGCAACAGCTGGGCGGCGCGCCCGTTTAGCTCTCTCAGGGCATCGGGCTCCGTGGAGTCGAGGACGGCCTCCCTGGCGGCGGGGTGGCGGAAGCCGTCCGTGCCCAGGAGGCCGATCTCCGCCAGCCATTCCAGAGTACGGACCACGGTCGGCTGCTTGATGTGCAACATCTCGGCCAGCAGCGTGGGAGAAGCGGACGCGTCCAGCACGGCGGCGGCACGCAGGACCCGCAAGGGCGTGCTCCCGATGCGGTGCAAGAGTGTGCTCACGGACCCGGAGAAGCCGTCGTGGACCACCAGCCCCGTCCCGTCGCCGCCCGCGTTCTGCTGGTCCTCGATCAGCGAGCGCACAAGAAGGGCGTTTCCGCCGCTGAGCCGGTGGATCTCGGCCACCAGCGGATCGTCAGGTTCGATTCCTAGATGCGTCTGCGCTATCCGGGAAATGGTGCTCGACGAGTAGGGCGACACTTTTATGCGGCGGCACTGCGGATGGTGCATGAGGTCGCTCTGGATTCTGAGCGGCACCCCGTTCGGCCCCTCGTTGACGGTGAAAACCATGAAGACGTTCGCGGCGTGGAGACGGTTTATGAAGTGCAGTAGAATATCCAACGACACCGGGTCCGCGTATTGCACGTCCTCTGTCGTTATCAATACCGCGCCGTCCCGCGCGTGGTTGGTGATGATCTCCCACAGGCCATGCGTGACGCCGATCCAATTGAGGTCCTCCGGGCGGATCCCCCGCGGCCCCGCATTGAATACGGCCTCCTGCAGAAGCTGCAACGCGGGGGGCACCTCGCCGAGCGCGGCACTCAGGCTCTGCGAAACCTGATGGATGACTCCCAGTGAGATGTTCTGCTCGTTCCGTAAGCACGTGGCGCTCAGATGCGTGGCGCCCGACTTCACCGCGGAGTCGGTGAAGGCATGCAGTACCCGATGCTTGTCGGAACCGGGCGGGCCGGTTATCATCGCGATTCTTCCCCAGCCATGCTCACTTTCCGCGAGCATGGTGTTGAGGAGGGTGATTCCTGGTTCGCATTCGGCGAACTGCATCGACTCTCCTTTCACCGGTTCGGTCGTGGAGGAAGTTCAAATGGGCGTCGGACAGCCGACCTCTGTGTGTTCGTGCCGGTTCATTCGGCGTTTCATGAAAGACGCCCGACCCCTCTCGCGCGCAGGCCTTGGAGGTGTCACCGGCCACTTCGTGGCGGCACGGCCGTGACGGCGGTCGGACTTCGGCGCTGCGGGTGGCGTCGGCGGTCTGCCGATCCACGACCGTGGGTCCTCGCGTGAGCCTGCACCGAACCGGGGCGGCCTGTTGTCCGGGCAGGCCGGCGTGGCCGTGTCGCTGCGGTCAGTGAGCGGGACACGGCCACCGTCGCCGGCGGCCGGGGCGAGCCGGCGGTCCTGATGCCGGGCGATGTCCAGTGGCGAGCGGTCGCCACGGGTGAGAACGGAAAGGATCCCCTGCCCCCTCTGAAATCGATGACTCGTGGTGAACGCTACGACCGGACGGCGGATTGTGCTCCGGTGGCGCGTCCACTCCACGGCCTGCTAGGTGGCGACCCGACAACCGCGTGCCCGATTTCTCCGCGGCGCCAGGCAACCTCACCATCGTGCTTCGGCGCCGCAGAACGGACAGTCCAATAAGGGCTGGGGACGGCGCCGGTTTTCGCGCCCTCGCCGGCGCCCGAAAATCCTTGTAACATATGCGGCCACGTCTCCATCATGCGTATGAGTGACTTACGCTGCGGGGCGCGCTCGGAAACGCGCCGTACGGCGGACACCGCGCCCTGACCGAATCATGAACGGGCGCCAAACCGTCACGGTAATGTTATACATCGGCAAAAGTCAAGAAAACGTCGCCGCAGTGACAGATGGCCGCACAGACAGTGCACACCGTAGTCCTGAACGCCAATATCCGTAAACCGTGGCGACCGATTCTCCGGCCTCGGACCGGCGCTCAACTGGGCCGATGGGCCGATTTTTTCGGTCGGCCCGATTTATGGATCGCGTCAACCCGGAAGCCGCCAATCTGCTGGCGCCGTGCCTCTTGTGGTGTTGTCGCACGGGGAGACCTTTGAAACTCTCGCATGTGAGCAGCCTTCACGTCCTGGAGCTTGTGGACATCCGACAGGATTCCAAGATCATTATGGCGTGAGTTGCTCGCCTGCAGGTGGGATGACGGTCGGCCACGGGCATACCGCCCTGTTCATGGCGTAGGGGTGGCTCTTCGGTCACTCGGCCCGGGGGCTTCGTGCGGCACGGTCGGGCCCCCGGCTCTGGGGGCGTACGCGGCGTACGGCACCCCGTGTAGGGGTGGCATAGGGGGTCAGCTCGCAGGAGCCCCCGCGTAGTTTCGGTATCGGCCTGGCCGGCTTCCGGTTGCACGCGAAATGCGTACCGGCTGCCGGAGAAAATTCCTTTCCCCGGCTCGAGGCGGGAGGCTTGAATGAACGGCTCTATTTCCACGGCGTATTCCCCGCGGTCGCGACTCATTCACGAAATGCTGGACGAGGCCGCGGCCGCGAATCCGGACGGGGTATCGGTGCGTGACGCGCGTGGTCCCTGGAGCTACCGGCGGGTCGTCGAGCTCAGTCACGCTTTCGCCGCCTGGCTGGCGTCCAAGGGGGTCGAGCCTGGCGACCGGATCATTGTGCAACTGCCCAATGCGCGGGAGACGGTTCCCATCATCTACGGCGCCTCCCGGCTCGGTGCCGTCTTCGTGCCCTTGAACCCCGGGATGAAGGCCTACCACCTGCGGTCCGTACTGGAGGACTCCGAGCCCAAGCTGGTTATCGGCGGTGGCAAGGCACTGCAGGAGACCGCCGACGTGCCCGTGCACGGGATCGACGACCTCTGGAGTGAAGTGGCGGCGTTCGCCGGAGGCCCCGCCCCGGACCAGCCGGCCGAGGCCCGGCCGGAAGACGTGGCCGTCCTGATGTACACCTCGGGCAGCACGGCGGCGCCCAAGGCGGTGGTGTGCCCGCACGCACAGGTGACCTTCGCGGCGTCCGCCATCAACGCGGTGCTCGGCTACGGTCCCGGGGACGTGGTCTTCTGCCGGTCGCCGATGTCCTTCGACTACGGCCTCTATCAGATCTTCCTCTCCGCGCTCGGGCACGCCGAGCTGGTGATGGCCGGCGACGGGCCCGACCTGGCGCTGTTGAGTCAGCTCCAGGAGTGCGGTGCGACCGTCGTGCCGATCGTCCCTTCGCTGGGCGCCATGCTCACGACCCTGGGCCGGCGAGCTCCCGGCTCCGCGCCCGCCGTGCGGATGTTCACCAGCACCGGCGCCGCGCTGCCTGCCGCGACCATCGAGGGCCTGCGCGAGTGCTTCCCCGGTGCACGCGTGGTGCGGATGTACGGGGTCACCGAGTGCAAGCGGGTCACCATCATGGAGCCGGAGCTGGACCGCGAACGCCCCGACTCGGTCGGCCGCCCTCTGCCCGGCACCCAGGTGCTGATCCTCGGTGACGACGGCTCGCCGCTCCCCGCCGGCGAGACCGGGGAGATCGTGGTGGCCGGGCCCAACGTGATGGCGGGCTACTGGCGCGCCCCCGAGCTGACCGCCCGCGTCTACCGCCGCGACGAAGCCACGGGCGAGACACGGCTGCACACCGGCGACTACGGTTTCCTCGACGAGGACGGCTACCTCTACTTCGAGGGCCGGCGCGACGACATGTTCAAACGCAGGGGCACCCGGATGAGCACCACCGAGATCGAAGCCGCCGCGATGGACATTCCGGGCATTCGTGCCGCCGCGGTGCTGCCCCCGGGCGACGGGCACGATCTCGCCATCCTCGTCGAGGGCGCCCTCGCCCCCCACGCCGTCCTGCGCGAGCTGGCGCAACGCCTGGAGCCCGCGAAGGTACCCGCCGTCTGCCGCGTCCTGCCCTTCTTTCCTCTCACGCTCAACGGCAAGAACGAGCGCAAGGAACTCGTGCGCTTCCTCGACGAGAGCCCGTGAGCCCCGGGCGCCGGGTGACTCGGTGATGGCGATGGACGCTTGGGTGAGGAGCGCGTCGAAGAGTCGGTCGTTGTGCACGATGCGGGCGGCGATGACCTTCTTCTTGCCCGAGGCCCGGGTGATCGGAGAGGTTCCGGCATGGTTCTTGCGTGCCTTGGCGATGGCGTAACGGTCGGGGTCGTCGCCGAACTCTGCGAGCACCCGGGCGCCGAGAACGGCTCCCAGCCCTGGCTGGGACAGCACGATCTCAGCGGCCGGATGCTGCTCAAGATGGGCCTCGACCTCCTTCTGCAACGCTGCGACTTGTTCGTGCAACGCGACCAGCACGGCGGTCAGGGCGCGGGCCGAGGCGGCATAGGCACCGGTGGCCGCGGCGGGCTGCCCCAAGTGCTCGGTGCGCAGCGCGGCCTGAACGATCGGGCACCTTGTAGCGTCCGGCGCGCTTGAGCACCGCGGTGATCTGTCCCATGGTGCGCCAACGGCATCGGCGTGGTGCGCTCGCAGGTGCGGCGGATCCTGCTGGCAGAGGGCGTGCGCTGCCGTCACACCCGCTCCTGGCCACCAGCCATGACCCACGTCATTGCCCTCTACACGTGCCCGCCGCCGGGAGCGACGGTCGTGGCCGCCGATGAGCTCGGCCCCGTCCTGCCCCGGACCTTCGACCCCGCCCCCGGATGGAGCCCTGAGGGACAACGAGTCAAAGCGGCCCCTGCCTACAGCCGCGCACCGGTGAAGACCTGGGTCTACGGCGGCCCTGCGCATCGCCGACGGTCACGCGGTCACCATGACCGCCACCTCGCGCAACAGCGCCGGCCGGCAGCCCTACGGCGAGGTACGGCTGGACGTTGCCAAGCGGCTGGTACTGAGCGGGGATGTCGCGCAGCCCGGAGTAGGTCACGATCGCGTCGTAGCCCGATGTGCGCGAACTCGGCAGGCGGTTGAGCAGTAGCGGCGGCGACGTCCCGTCGCAGGCTGGCTGACGGTCAGCCCGCATTCGGGAGCCTCGCACCGAGTTTCGTTACATGGTGCCGCTGGCGTGGCGCTGGGAGCGGGGGTTTCGTTACGCGGGTCGAACAGGGCCTCGTGGGAGTTGAGGGGGCGATTGGACGACAGCACTTGAAATCCGGGGCGCAATCCCTGCGGTCTGATCATGGCGGGAGGTCGCGCCAGCGTTCGGCCGACGCCAGAGCGTCCAGGCTGATCCGCTCCAGGAACGCACCGCCCCTGGCCAGGCGGCGTCCCACGGGCGTGTCGAGCCCGAGCGTCTGCCCCGCCGCCTTGGCGATCTCCGCCGCCGCGAGCGTCTGCCGCGAGCTGATCACCGTCGAGTGGTACCAGGCGTCGTCGTCGACCACGTAGATGTCGCGCCGCCGCTGCCGATCGCGTTCGCGCCTGATCAGCCCCTGCTGGGTCAGGTAGCCCACCGCCATGGAGATCGAGGCGGGACTGACGTTCAGCCCGCGCGACAGTTCGGCCGCAGTGAGCCTGCCGTCCTCGCTCAGCCACAGGCCGATGAGCACGCGCGCCATCATTTTCGGCAGGCCCATCCCGACCGCCATCTCGACGGCTCCCTCTTCCACCTCGAAGACCTTGCGGTCCTGGGGTTCGGCCTCGGGCGAACGGGCCGGGGTGCCGCGCCGCGCCCGCCGCGCTGCCGCCTGGTGCGCCCGCTCGGGGCGGTAGTCGCTGGGGCCGCCGTTGCGGCCGACCTCACGGCTGATCGTCGAGGTCGGCCGGTCCAGCCGCCTGGCGATCTCGGCGTAGGAGCGGCCTTCGGCGAGGCCGGTCGCGATGCGCTGGCGGTCCCGCTGGGTCAACCTTCCTTCTGGCATGACGCCAGTATTGCGTTCGGCGCCATACAGTGCAACGTTTCATTGCATTCAGCTCCAGCGTCAACGCATCAATTTATCGGCTTTGACCTGGACTTATGTGCATCGATTGATTGACAGAATTTCTGAAAGCAACGTAGCTTTCAATCGTGACGAACACGTACTATCGCGATGAGCCGGTCACTCCGTCCCTCGACCGCGCACCCGCCTGTCCCTTCGATCCCGCCCCTTCGCTCACCGCCCTGCGCGCAGAGCAGCCAATCGCCCGCGTGGCCGTGCCCGAGGGCGCCCCCGGCGTCTGGATGATCACCGGATACGACCTGGTCCGCCAGATCCTCGCCGACCCGCGGTTCAGCTCCCGCTACGAAACCCACTACCACCCCCTGGCGGGCGGGCGCCTGCCGCCCGCCCCCGTCGGCGACCTGACCGGCATGGACGCACCCCAGCACACCCGCTTCCGCAAGCTGCTGGCGGCCAAGTTCACCGTCCGCAGGATGAACCTGCTCACCGAGCGGGTCACCGAGATCACCCGTGAGCGGCTCGACGCGATGGAGCGGCAGGGGCCGCCCGCCGACCTCGTCGAGGTCTTCACGCAGCCGGTTCCAGCGCAAATGATCTGTGAGCTGCTCGGCGTGCCGTACGAGGACCGCGACCAGTTCCAGAGCTCCACCCGGGCCCTGTCGGACGCCGGGACCGCTGAGACGCAGTACGCCGCCTTCGTCGAGCTCGGCACGTACCTGCGGGAGCTCGCGCTCACCAAGCGGGCCAAGCCGACCGACGACCTGCTCAGCGACCTGGCCACCGGAGGCGACCTGACCGACGAGGAGCTCGGTGGCGTGGCAGCGTTCCTGCTCGGCGCCGGGCTCGACACCACCGCCAACATGCTCGCGCTCGGCACCTTCGCCCTGCTGCGCAACCCGGCCCAGCTCACCGCCCTGCGCGGCGACCCCGACCTGGCCGTCGGCGCCGTGGAGGAGCTGCTGCGTTACCTGTCCGTCGCCGCCACCGGTATGCGCGGCGTGCTCGAGGACGTGGAGCTCGGCGGCAGGCAGCTCAAGGCGGGCGACACGGTCGTCATCGCGATCAACGCCGCCAACAGGGACCCGGCCAGGTTCTCCGACCCCGACGTGCTCGATCTGCGCCGCTCGGCCGCCGGGCATCTGGCCTTCGGCCACGGCGTCCATCAGTGCCTCGGTCAGCAGCTTGCCCGCATCGAGATGCGTGTCGCGTTTCCCGCGCTGCTCATCCGCTTCCCGACGCTGCGGCTCGCCGTACCGGCTGAAGACCTGTCGCTGCGCACCGACCCCTCGCAGGTGTACGGCGTGCACAGCCTGCCCGTCACCTGGGATCGGGGGTGAACGCGATGCGAACCTTCGTCTCGGTGACGGGGCTGCGTAAGTCCTACGGCCCCCACCGCGTCCTGGACGGCATCGACCTCACCATCCCGCAGGGCACCGTCTTCTCGCTGCTCGGCCCCAACGGCGCGGGCAAGACCACCACAGTGCAGATCCTGTCCACCCTGATCAAGGCCGACGCGGGCGAGATCTGGGTCGCCGGGCACGACCTGGCCAAGGAACCCGACAAGGTGCGTGCCGCGATCGGCGTCACCGGCCAGTTCTCCGCGGTCGACAGCTTCCTCACCGGCGAGGAGAACCTGCGACTCATGGCCGACCTGCTCCACCTCGGCCGCGCCAAGGGCCGCAGGCGCGTCCGCGAACTGCTGGAGCGCTTCGACCTCACCGACGCCGCGCGCAAGCCCGCGGTCACCTACTCGGGCGGCATGCGCCGCCGGCTCGACCTCGCCATGACCATGGTCGGCACGCCCAGGCTCATCTTCCTGGACGAACCGACCACGGGCCTGGACCCGCGCAGCCGCCGCACCATGTGGCAGATCGTCAGGGACCTCGTCCAGCAGGACGGCGTGACCATCTTCCTGACCACCCAATACCTGGAGGAGGCCGACGTACTCGCCGACCGCATCGCGCTGCTCAGCCAGGGCCGGCTGGTGGCCGAGGGCACCCCTGAGGAGCTCAAGCGAATGGTCCCCGGCGGCCACATCGTCGTGCGCTTCGCCGACCCTGACGGGTACCGCAGGGCGGCCGGCCACGTCGGCGCCACCTCCAGCAACGACGCGGCGCTCACCGTCCAGATCCCCGACTCCGGCGGAGTCAGGACGCTGAGGAAGCTCCTGGAGTGGCTGGACACGCATGCCGTCGACGTCGCCGAGCTGTCGGTGCACACCCCCGACCTGGACGACGTCTTCCTCACCCTGACCCAGGAGCCCTCGACCAAGGAGCCCTCCCGATGAGAGCGATCACCGACTCGGCGACGATGCTGCGGCGCCAGGTCAAACACATCTGGCGCTACCCCACGCTGATCCTCACGTTCGCGTCCGTGCCCGTGGTGTTCCTGCTGCTGTTCGTCTACGTCTTCGGCGGCACCATGGGCGCGGGCATCGGCGCCGACCGCGCCGCCTACGTCGGTTACCTCACCCCCGGCATCATGATCACGACGATCGTCGGGGCCGCGCAGGGGACCGCGATCTCGGTGGCGACCGACATGACCGAGGGCATCATCGCCAGGTTCAAGACCATGGCCATCGCCCGCGTCTCAGTGCTCACCGGGCACGTACTCGGGGCGATGGTGCAGACGTTCCTCGCGATTGCCATGGTGACCGTGGTGGCGTTGCTGATCGGGTTCCGCCCGTCCGCCTCGGTGCTGGACTGGCTCGGCGTGGTCGGTGTGCTGGCCATGTTCACCTTCGCGATCACCTGGCTGTCGGTCGCGCTCGCCATGGTCACCAAGAACGTGGCCACGGCCAGCAACCTGCCGATGCCGCTGATGCTGCTGCCGTTCCTCGGCAGCGGCTTCGTCCCGACCGAGTCGATGCCGACTGGTTTGCGCTGGTTCGCCGAGCACCAGCCGGCCACCCCTGTCATCGAGACGCTGCGCGCGCTGCTGGCCGGGCGTCCGGCCGGGTCCAGCTTCCTGGAGGCGGCTGTGTGGAGCGCGGGCATCGCCCTGGTCAGTTATCTGTGGGCACGCAGGCTCTACAACGGGTACGGCCGGAATACGACGTAAACGCACCGTGGCCTGACAACTGATCGTTAAGGTGGGCTTCGTCATATTGATGATGGTCTGGGATGTTGCTGGTGACCTCGATAGACGCGCTTCGCGCGGGTGGTCTCGACGCGGGAACTGGCGGAGAGCTTCACGTCGGCTGATGCCGAGGTGGGCTGGGCGCGGCCATACCCAGGATGAGCATCATCTGGTTGAAGTCCGACAGGCTGAAATGCCAGCACGGCGACCGCCCGCCGGGAAAATCATCAGGTGGACGATGACGTCCTCCCCTTTCCTCCTGGAGCGAAATCAGCTTCCCGCACCAGCAGGTCTGTATCGAACCAGGGACCCGTACGAGGCCGTCACGCCGGTGACCCCGCCCGGCTGAGCGTGGCCCGCTCGTCGGCACACCGGGAGAGCTCGCCGAAAGTCCGTAAGGCAGGCCCGAGCCTCACTCCAGGGGCAGGGGGCGGCGTGGCACGGGCGCAGTGTGGATGAGAGACGTGGTCGTGTGACCGTACGGGGTGAACAGGTCGAGGATCGGCTCGAGCTCGTCGACCGCTCGCAGGTGCATCGTGAAGTAGAAGCAGTCGTCGCCGGTCATTCTGTAGCATTCGACGATCTGGGGAACTTCCTGGGCGATCTTAGAGATGCGTTGGAGTTCCCGGATCGCCGGGCGGATTCGAACCATCACTGTGACCGGAAAGCCCAGGGCCCGCGGGTCGACCTCGGCGCGATAGCCGGTGATCACTCCGGTCTCCTCCAGCCGCTGCACCCTGTCGGCCACCGCGGGGGCCGACAAGGCGACCCGGCGGCCCAGCTCGGCGAAGCTCACTCTGGCGTCGACCTGCAGCTCGGCGAGGATACGAAGGTCGAGGGCGTCGATTCCCTTCGGTTCGTATGTCCGCTCGGGTCTGATCTTTCGATTCGCCATTCTCCTAAATTACGGCCTGGCCAACGATGGGGTCATGCCGCCAACCGGCCCTCGCGCCGTCCTCTCCGCGGCGCCTCCGTGGACCTACTTCATCGGGAGCGCCGTCTTCCACTACCTCGGCCCGGCTTTCGCTGTGCTCCTGTTCACCAGGCTCGCCCCGCTCGGGGTCGCGGCGCTGAGGATCTGGAGCGCCGCACTTGTTTTCGCGCTCTGGCGTCGCCCCTGGCGGACTCTCGCCCGGCTCGATGCCGAGGGTCGTCGTACGATCATCGCCTGGGGCGCGGTGCTCGCGGCGATGAACGTCTGTTTCTACCTGGCGATCGCCCGCGTACCCCTGGGAGCCGTCGCCGCGATCGAGTTTCTGCCGGTCATCGTGCTGGCCCACCGTACGGCTCGGCGTCAGCGGCATCGACGGGCTGGCCGCCGCCATGCTCGTCGCCTGTGTGTTCGTCGCGCCGGTGGCGGTTGGGCAGGCCGCTCCTGCGGTGATCGACCCGGTCACGCTCGCCGCCGGGATCGGGGTGGGGATCTGTTCGTCGGTGATCCCGTACGTGTGCGATCAACTTGCTATGGCACGCATGGCTCGCTCCACGTACGCGCTGCTGGTGGCGCTGCTTCCGGCCACGGCAACGGTGATCGGCATGGTGGCGCTCCGGCAACTCCCTTCACTCGCCGAGCTCGCCGGAGTCGGGCTCGTAGTGCTCTCAGTCGCGCTCCATCGGGAACTTCGGCCGCCTCCTCCAGCTGCGGTGAAGACCGCGCTCTCACAGAAAGGTAAGACGAAATGCGATACATGAAGCTGGGCTCATCGGGACTGCAGGTCTCCCGGATCTGCCTGGGCATGATGACGTACGGCGATCCAGGTTCCTGGGAGTGGCTGCTGCGCGAGGACGCGGCCGAGCCGATCGTACGGCGCGCGGTCGAGGCCGGTGTGACGTTCTTCGACACCGCCGACATGTACTCCGACGGCGCGAGCGAGGAGATCACCGGGCGGCTGCTCAGCAAGCTCTTCGCGCGCCGCGACGACTACGTTCTCGCCACGAAGGTCTACTTCCCGATGGGGCCGGGCCCGAACGACCGAGGGCTGTCCCGCAAACACGTGCTGGCCGCCATCGACGCCTCGCTCACCAGGCTTGGAACCGACTACGTCGATCTGTACCAGATCCACCGCTGGGACTACGAGACGCCGATCGAGGAGACCATGGAGGCCCTGCACGACGTGGTGCGGGCCGGCAAGGCACGCTACATCGGGGCCTCCAGCATGTACGCCTGGCAGTTCGCCAAAGCGCAGCACACTGCTCAGACGGCCGGCTGGACCAGGTTCGTGTCGATGCAGAACCACTACAACCTTGTGTACCGGGAGGAGGAGCGAGAGATGATCCCGCTCTGCCTGGATCAGGGGGTGGGCGTCATCCCGTGGAGCCCGCTGGCGCGCGGACTGCTCACCGGGAGCCGCCGACGCGACGGTCAGCGGCGTACGGTCCGGTCCGGCAGCGACCGCCTGGCCGACAGCATGTACAAGGACGCAGATTTCGACGTCGTCGACGTGATGCGTGCGGTCGCCGGCGAACGAGGCCTGCCTCCGGCGCAGTTCGCGCTCGCGTGGCTACTCGGAAGGCCTGGTGTAAGCGCGCCGATCGTCGGGGCGAGCAAGGTGGGTCATCTGGACGACGCGATCGCGGCGGTGGATGTGTCTCTGAGCGAAGAGGAGACGGCCCGCCTGGAGGCCCCCTACCGGCCACACCAGATCATCGGCCACTCTTGAACGGGGCGATGGTGTCAGCCTCCGGCGGTGAGTTCGGCGCGTGCCGCGGGGGCCGCGATGGCTTGGCGGTCGCCGCTGGACTTCAGCTCGGGCACGTATGTGTAGATGGTGGAGCGGCTGCCGCCCAGCAACCGGGCGATGGAGGCGATGGTCGCATCGGGCTGGGGGAGTAGGGCGCGGGCGTGTCCGACCTGTTCGGGGGGCATCGCCAGGGGCCGTCCGAGGCGCTGGCCTCGGGCCTTGGCGGCGGCCAGGCCCTCGATGATGAGTTCGCGGAGAACCCGCGAGAGCAATCGTCAAGACTTGTGGATGGATTCAGTGCGGTCGTCAAGGTTGGGCTGACACGTCGGAGGCGACCAGCTCGATTTCGAAGCCGTCCTTGTCCTCTAGGTAGGCGGCGTAGTGCTGCTTCCCGCCGGCGTAAGGGTGACGATCAGGGAACATCAAAGTCCACCCGTGTGCCGGTGCCTGTTCGACCAGGGCATCGAGTTGGGCGCGGCTTCCCACGTGAAAGGCCAGGTGGTTCAGGCCCGGGCGGCAGCGGTCGTGCCGATCGGCACTGAGCGCGGGCGACTGTTCCAGGACCACATACGTGACCCCCAGACGCCAACTCCGGCCATCGTTCCAGTCTTGGAACTGGACGTAGCCAAGCGCCTGTAGCAGCCATTGCCAGCTGGCAATGGCCCGCTGCAGGTCGGGGACCCAGATCTCGACGTGGTGCAGCATTCCGCTGGTGGCCTTGCCGTTCATGCCGCGACCCCTTCCGGGCGGTCGACGAGTTTGCCGTTGATGAAGGTCGCGCCAGTGCGGACCAGCGCAACCAGGTGAGGAGCGTTCACCGTACGCCAGCGGGCCTGAGCCGACTCGATGAGTTTGAATGCCATCGCCAGCCCGGCGGCGCGTGACCCGGGCCCCTTGGTGACCTTGGTGCGATGCCGCACGGTGGCGAAGGTGGACTCGATCGGGTTGGTGGTGCGCGGATGCACCCAGTGCTCGGCAGGACAGTCATAGAAGGCGAGCAGCTCATCCAGGCCGTCGACCACCTTGGCGGCGGCCTTGGGATACTTGGCGCGCCCACGACTCGGTGGACCCGGTAGCTGTCGGTCATCGCGACGAGCTCTTTACGGCCGTCGGCGCGCACGCCGATCATTACCAGCAGGCGCAGCTTGTGCTCCTCCAGCCGGATGTGGACGTGGATGCCGTCGACCCACAGGTAGACGTAGTCGACGCCGGACAGGTCGCGAGCGGCGAAGGCGCGCTGCTCGGGCTTCCACTCCTCAGTGAGACGCGTGATGACCGAGGCGGACAGTCCCGCCGTCGAGCCGAGGAACTGGCCCAGGGCAGGGACGAAGTCCCGCTGGACAGCCCGTGCAGGTACAGCAGCGGCAGCACCTCGGTGATCTGCGGGGTCCTACGCGCCCAGGCCGACAGGATCGCCGAGGAGAACCGCTGCCGCTCGCCCGTCTCCTCATCGATGCGCTTGTCGTTGACCTGCGAAGCCTTCACCTCGACCGCGCCGGCCGCAGTGAGGATCTCACGCGGAACGTGGTAGCCGTTACGCGCCACCAGGCGCCGGCCGCTCTCGTCACGCTCATCGGCGAAGGCGGCGATGTAGGCGTCCACCTCGGCCTGCAACGCAGCGGCGAGCATCTTACGGGCGCCTTCGCGAACAATTTGATCGATCAGCGTAGGGAAAGCGGCCGTTGGGCTGCTGCCGCCAGCAGGCGGTTCGGGCACTGCGGTAAGCGGCACGGGTGTGCCTTCCCGACCGACGTTGACGCGTCGGCCTTATCTCGAAACCATCATCGGATGTTCCGGGAAGGTACCCCTTCCCGCCAGATCCACAGATTTCGATGATTGCTCCCGGCTCCTTGTCCGGTCGTCCTCGGCGGGGCCGGCGGTGCGGGCGAGGGCTATGGCTCCGGGCGGGTTTCCAGGACGGGGGCGTAGCCTGCGGCGCGCAGCGCCTCCAGCGTGACGGCCCGTGGTTCAGCCGAAACCAGGACCGTAGGGGCGATCTGCCGCAGCTGCAGCGCGCTGTGGCGCAGCTGGTGCAGCGTCCAGCCTTCGCGGTGTGGGTCCAGGTCGGCGGAGGCGGTTTGAACAGGTGCTCGGCGCGGGAGTACAGGCGGCCGCGCCGGATGATGGGGCAGATGTCGGCGGCCGCGGGGGCACGGGGTCCGGTGGTGTGTCAGGAAGACCGGGACGGCCTGGCGGCCTTGGAGGAGGCGGGCGGTGGCGGTGGCCCAGCGCACGTATTCGATGGATCGGAACGGTTGACGGTGGTAACTCCGCACGAACCGGCTCGCTATCGCCGTTGCGTGCAGCTCCTTCTGAGGGAGTAGTTGGCCGGGGTCATCAACGATCAGATGTGATCGCGTCCGGGTAAGGTAGGTGCATGCTTTGACGCCTGCCCGGTAATCGGGCGCCTCCGTTATCTCCTTCGTTCGTCGCGGATCGACCTGGACCCACGAAGGAGATGCCTTTCATGAACACATCGACCTCCATCGACGTTCCCGACCTGTTCGCCGCGTCTTATGGCGCGAACGGTGCCGAGGCGCGCGCTTGGCTCGCCGATTTGCCTCGCCTCGGTGGCGAATTCCTGGACTGCTGGCGGCTGCGGCCGGACGGCCCGGCCGCGTACGGAATGGCCTCGCTGGTCCTGCCCGTACTTCAGTCCGATGGGACACCCGCCGTCCTCAAGCTTCAGCAGCTCCGGGAGGAGACCGTCGGCACCGCCCCCGGGCTGCGGGCGTGGCAAGGCGACGGCATTGTGCGCCTGCTCGACTATGACGAGCAAAGCGGCACGCAGTTGCTGGAACGCTTGGATGCGGCCCGGCCGCTATCCTCGGTGGCCGACGATGATGCGGCCATGCAGATCCTGGCCGAGCTGATGGCCCGCTTGACCTCGGTTCCTGCCCCAAGGGATCTGCGACGGTTGTCTGACATCGCCGCGGCCATGCTCGAGCAGGTCCCGCAGGCCGTGTCGGCTTTGTGCGACCCTGGCGAACAGCGGCTGGTGCGCACCTGCGCGTCCGCTGTGGCCGAGTTGCTCGGCGAGCCTGGCGATCGCCTGTTGCATTGGGATCTGCACTACGACAACGTCCTGGCCGGGGAACGGGAACCCTGGCTGGCCATCGACCCTGAACCACTGGCCGGCGATCCGGGGTTTGAGTTGCTGCCGGCACTGGACAACCGGTGGGAGGAGGTGGAGGCCACCGGTGATGTGGCTCGCGCGGTGCTGCGCCGCTTTGACCTGCTGACCGAGGTCCTGGGTCTCGACCGGAGGCGGGCAGTCGGCTGGAGTCTCGGCCGCGTGCTGCAGAACGCACTGTGGGACATCGAAGACGGCAAGGCCACGCTCGAACCTACCCAGGTCGCCATCGCTATGGCACTGCTGCGCCGGCGAGAATGAAAACAGGGACAGCTTGACAGCTCCTGCAGTTCATGGGGGCGATCAAAGGACCGACTGCTGCTCGCGCAGCGCCCGTAGGTCCAGGTGAACCTGCAACAGCTGTCGCAACAGTTCACGCCCCTGCTCGTGGCAGCATGGCCGCTCAACAGCCTGGACGACCTCGTCCAGGATCTCCTCCACTGTCTCCCGGCTGATCACCAGCCGCGATAACCGGTCCTCCTCGGTCTCCAACCGCTGGCTCGATTCGGCGATCTGCTCGCGAAGCTGTTCCACCCGCCGACGGGCCGCGCTCTCCCGCCGCACCAACTCCTCCAGCAACGAGCTCATCGCCACCACCGCTTCGCGCGCTCCTGCTCACACGGTAGACAACGACCAGCCGTTCAACCAGCCCAGACCCAACCGCCCAGCTCAGCCGCCCCCTCAGAGGGAGCCGCACCCATCGCCGTTGGCCGTTCGGTTGTCGTCAAGGGCCGATTACAGCCCGACCACTCCACCGGTCAATATCCCACCCACACCCATCGGCCACCCTCAGTGCATACAGCAAAGCACAGGGTTACGATCTCCCTGTGGCGGACGAGGGCTATGACGTGATCGTGATCGGGACCAGCCAGGGCGGCCGGTTCCTCCCCTTCGATCTGGCGAAGGCAGGCAAGAAGGTGGCGCTCGTCGAGCGCGACCACCTGGGCGGCGTCTGCGTGAACACCGGGTGCACTCCGACCAAGACGATGGTCGCCAGCGCGCGCATCGCCTATCAGGCGCGGCGCGGGGCGGAGTTCGGCGTGCGGACCGGTCCGGTGTCGGTCGACCTCGCCGCCGTGCGGGAGCGCAAGCGGGGGATGGTCGCGGGCGCGCGGGAGAACTACGCGAGCCGCCTGGCGCAGGACGGGGTCGACCTGATCGAAGGCGAGGCCCATTTCACGAGGCCCAAGACGGTCGAGATCGCCTTGAGGGGCGGCGAGACGCGGGGGATTAGCGCACCGGTGATCGTCATCGACACGGGTAGTAGGCCCAGGCCGCTGGCGATCAGCGGCGCGCAGAACGTCCCTGTCCTCGACTCAACGTCGATCATGGAGCTGGGCGCGCTTCCTGAGCACCTGATCATCCTCGGCGGGGGCTACATCGGGCTGGAGTTCGGGCAGATGTTCCGCAGGTTCGGCAGCGAGGTCACGATCGTCCAGACCGGCCCGCGCCTGATGATGATCGAGGACGATGACGTCTCCGACGAGGTCGCCGCCATCTTGCGCGACGACGGGATCACGGTCCTGACGTCGGCGACGACGGACCGGGTCGAGGAGGCAGGCGGCGGGCGGGTGCGGCTGACCGTTCGCACGCCGGACGGCGAGCGGCAGGTCGAGGGCTCCCACCTGCTGTCGGCCATCGGCCGCGTCCCCAACACGGAGGGGCTCACGCTGGCGGCGGCCGGCATCCGGCTGCGCGACAACGGCTTCATCGAGGTCGATGAGTACCTGGAAACCTCCGTCCCCGGCGTCTACGCCATGGGGGACGTCAAGGGCGGCCCGGCCTTCACCCACCTTTCCTACGACGATTACCGGATCCTGCACGCCAACTTGCTCGGCCGCGAGAAGGCGAGCACGCGGGACAGGATCGTCCCTTATACCGTGTTCATCGATCCGCAGCTCGGCCGCGTCGGCATGACCGAGCGGCAGGCCAGGGAGCAAAACCGCGCGGTCCGCGTCGCGAAACTGCCGATGAACGCCGTCATCCGGGCCCTTGAGACCGGGGAGACGCGCGGCTTCATGAAGGCCGTCATCGACGCGCACACCCAGCAGATCCTCGGCGCCGCCGTGCTCGGCGCAGAAGGCGGCGAGATCATGACGATCATGCAGGTCGCCATGCTGGGCAAGCTCCCGTACACCGCCATGGCGAACGCCATCTTCACGCACCCGTTGCTGGCGGAGGGCCTTAACGGCCTCTTTATGACGCTCGACGCCTAGTCTAGGGCAGTGCCGATCAATAACGCCCGATGCTCACTGCGAGATCGTGTCCGGTCGGCAGCACGCCGGCGCCGGCGTAGCCTGACCAGCCGTCGTCGGGTACGGTCAGCACGAGCTCGCGGATCTCGGACATGGTCGCCCGGTCGACGACCAGGCGGGCCCTGAGCTCGCCGCCGCCGTGCAGGTCCTCGAAGACCTGTAGTGCGGCGATGTCGTGGGCTGGCAGGGTGGGTCGCGCTCTTCGTCCAGGATCGTCCAGTGCTCGACCAGCTCGTCGATATGCATCGGGGAGTGCGTCAGATCCGCCCCATTGACCAGGCAAGTCACAACAAGATCAACGCCGTTTGGGGCTCGGGCCAGGGCGCGTTGCTGGTCTTGTAGCCAGTCCGTTTCCCTGACCCGCCCGCCGAACCCGGCGTGCACGTCTCCATGCACCGGGCTCTCCACGTGTCTTGCTCGGTGGTCATCCGCCAACGGCGGCGGTTGCCGGTTGCGACGACCACGGCGTCGGAATCTTGGTGCCGCGACAGCGGTAACGGATCACTTTCACGCTGGACGCGCCGGTGAACTCGACGCCATTGCAGGCCAGCTTCCAGGTGCCGGGCAGGCAGAACCGGCGGCGCAGCTGATGCCAGCTGATCCGGGAGAGTTTGCGGAAGATCCAGCCGACGATGCGATGCCACGCGTGGTTGTCGATCGCGCCGAAGATCGCCTTGGACACTCCGTGCCGGAAGTAGTTCGCCCATCCGCGCAGCATCCGGTTCAAGCTGACCAGCAGCTCGTCCGGGCGCATGTCCTGATCGGCCCTGCGTGTTCGGTCTTTCACCTTGTCCTTGATCGCTTGGATCGCTGTCTTGGACGGTTTGGTGAAGACGTAGTACTTCTGCGTTCCTCGTTTGTGCTGCCTTCTGATGTGAAAGCCGAGGAAGTCGAAGCCCTCATCGATATGGACGACCTCATCACCTGCCGCACCTCGGCAGGCTCGTACTCGTCCGACTTCAGCGAGGTGCGAATATGCGCCAGGAACGCCTCGACCCCAATCCGGGTCTCGACCTTGAAGGTTGTGACCTGGTCAATTCCCGGGGTTCGTCCTCCGGCGTTGGCGGAGACGCGCTCCCACGCGTGCATCAGGAACGCCGGGTCACCACGCTGGCTGTGCCCGGGGGCAAGAAGGTGTCGGTGCTGGAGTGGATGCGCACCGCGGTGACCATACTGTCGGGCACGGGCATGTGCGAGGCTTTCGACCGGTCGGCGTATGTGCTGGGGCTGGGCACCGGGGCGGTGGACTGCAGCGCGGTGGCGCCGGTGAAGATGGCCGAGCTGGCCAGGTTCGGACGCGGCACCCCATGGCGGTGACGGCCGGAAGCAGAAGCCAGAACTCAGCACGCTTCCCAGTGTCGAGAACGTGGCGATGGCTCCGTCCTAGGTACACCAGTGGCCCACGACGGGCCGTGCGACAAAGGAGAACCACCATGACGCTCCAGCGGATGGACAACGTCGGCATTGTCGTCGACGACCTTGAGGCTGCCATTGCGTTCTTCGTAGAACTCGGCATGGAGCTGGAGGGCAAAGCGCAGATCGAGGGCCTCTGGGCGGACCGCACCGTCGGACTCGACGGCGTCCGCTGCGACATCGCGATGATGCGGACCCCAGACGGCCACGGCCGGCTGGAACTGGCAAAATACCATACCCCCGCGGCAATCGGCGCCAGACCGCATAACCCGCCGCACAACACGCTGGGCATGCATCGCGTCATGTTCGCCGTCGACGACATCGAGGACGTCGTTGCCCGCCTGCGCACTCACGGCGCCGAACTCGTCGGTGAGCTGGCCCAGTACAAGGACAGCTACCGGCTCTGCTACGTCCGCGGCCCCGAGGGGATCATCATCGCGCTGGCCGAGCAGCTCAGCTGACAGCCCGTCGCGGCCGACCTGCGACCCAACCAGAACGATCCGCTGGACGGACCAAGAAAACGTGTACGCGGACACTCAAGTTGAGGATGAACGCGTCATTCAAGATGAGGACGTGGCGGTGTGAGAAGACCCCGGCAGCATGAGGCTGACGGGGTCTTGGTGTGCGGATTGGCGGCTTGATGTGCAGCTTGCCGCTGGAGGTACCAGGAGCGGAGAGGCTGGTGCGGCGGTCGATAAACCTGCAGCGGTATCGATCGGCCCGCAGATAGCATCCCGTTTGTGCCACCCCAACCATCTGTCGATCAGATTCCCGCCGGCAGTGGAACGCTCTCGGTAACGAGACGGCCGAAACTGAGGGCGCTCCCGGTTTTCGAATCGTTGGGTGTAGCGCACGTGGTGACGCTGCTGTCCCAGCAGGAAGGCGCCATGCAACTCGGCTCTGCCGTCAAGGCGGTCGGCCTGCAGTGGATATGGATCCCTCTCCCCACCGCCGGCCCTCCGCCGCCTACCAGCGACCATCGGCTAGGGGCCGCCCTCATGCAAGTAAGCTCCCTCTTGCGCGACGGCGGCCACGTACTGGTCCACTGCTCTGCGGGGATCCACCGAACCGGAATGTTCGCCTATGCGCTACTCCGGTTCACAGGCATGACCGCCGAAGAAGCGGCGCTGTCCCTGGAACAGCTGAGTGCTGTCAGGGCCACGGAAGTCGGAGACCATCGGCTGGCCTGGGCCGACCGTATCTACGCAACATGGCGTGGTTGACCAGAGCCGGTCTGGCGTGGCATTTCGGCCTGGAGTGATCTGTCACTCCGTTGCGATGACCTCGTTGACGGCGGTGCGGGTGGCGGCCGGCCAGGGCGATGTGATGGGCCAGGTAGCTGGTGGTCTCCTGGCTGGTCATGCCGTTCATGTGATGGCGGACGGCAATGCGCTGGTCCAGCGCAGCAAGGACACCGAGCTTGATCTTGCGGCGCAGGGTGGGTTGGCCGATGAGCACCGTGGCGAACGGGCTGGACGAATCCATGTCATGGTTGGTCAACATGCGCACAGATTCGAGCTGATCATGGGCCAAAAGATGGGCTTCGTCAGGACAGGGTGCGGCCGCGCTCGGCGAGCTCGGTGGCCAGCACGTCGTTGGCCTGAGGGATGAGAGGGACCTTGAGCGGTTTGGGGACGCCGCCCAGCGCGGCGGCGCTGCCGAGGTCAGTGCCGCCAGCACCACTGTCGTAGAGGATGACGGCGTCTGAACCGCTGACCGATGACCGTCTGAATGACGGCCCAGCTCATGGGCTGGAGTTCTTTCACCTACGCGTGTCCCAAAAGCGGCAGTGGTGTTCGGTGGAGCCGTCGCCATTGCTTCTGGTCGAGGAAAGGGAGCGGACGTGGTTCGCGCTCTTGCTGGTCAGGGGCTTCCATCGGGGCAGGCTCGGGCCGTTGGGATTGCCGGTGGCGGCGAAGCGGGTCCAGTAGGCGATCATCTGGTCGGCCAGCCGACGTTGGCTTGTCGAGAGGGGCTGGTCGGTGGCGGCGCCGGGGCCGTCGAAGAGGTAGGGCAGTTCCCCACCATGGTAGGCGCCTAGAGGGAAGGCGGCGGGGATGGGAAACCCGGATGGTCTGGGGGCGGGGTCGTCGGCGAACTCGTATTGGTAGACGGGGGTCTTGCGGGCGAGCAGGCGGTTGCCCGCCTGGGTGGGGCAGGTCCAGCCGCGGTCGGTGGCGATGGCGGCCCATACCAGTGAGGGGGAGCCGTGTGTGCTGACGGGATACCTGGCCGCGCCCCGCCGGGCGTCGGTGCCGAAGGCGGTGCGCAGGAACTGCTGATAGGTCTGCCGGCTCAGGGGCTGGCCCGGCCCGTCGAAGTACATGGCCACGAAGTATCGGGCCTCGTGCGCGGTGGTGCCGACCATGAGCGGCACCGGGTGGACGCGTCCCTCGGTCACCGCCCGGCGCGGGTCGAGCGGCAGCGTGTCGCTTCCGTACGAGGGCGCCCAGGTGGCGGGCATCTTCTGCTGCGCGGCAAGCAGGGCCGGGACCGGGGCCCGGCGCAGGCAGGCCATCGTCTGGGCGGCGTCCGTGCATCCGATCTGCTCGGCGGCGGCCGCGGCGATCTGTTCACCGGACTGCCGTGATGGCCACACGGTGTCGCCGCCGGCGGGCTCGATGCCCATCTGGCGCATCGAGCAGGTGCCGCTTTGGATGATCGCCTTGTCGAACAGCCCCGCCGCCGTGGGGGACGTCACCTGGGCGCAGGTGCTGAACGCGCACGCGGACTCGCCGAACAGGGTGATGTTGCGCGGGTCACCGCCGAAGGCCGCCGCGTTGTGCCGTATCCAGCGCAGCGCGGCCTGCTGGTCGAGCAGGCCGAATGCGCCCGAGCCGGGCAGGGCGGGGTGGCCGAGGAAGCCGAAGATGCCCAGCCGGTAGTTGACGGTCACGACGACCACGCCCGCCTCCGCCAGCCGCTGGGTGTCGTAGTCGCCGCCGGCGCCCTGGGTGAAGCCGCCGCCGTGCAGCCAGACCATCACAGGCAGCCGTTGTCCGGCGGGCACGGTCCGGGGGGCGGTGACGTTCAGGTACAGGCAGTCCTCGGTGGTGCTGGCCGGGTTGGAGTCGGCGGGATTGGCGTTCTGCGGGCAGCGCGGGGCCGTGCGGGTGCCGTCCTTGACGCCTTTCCACGCTTGGACGGGCTGGGGCGGCTGCCAGCGCAGCGTTCCGGTCGGTGGCGCGGCATAGGGGATGACGTTGAACCGCTGCAGGTCCCGCCCGATGTGAGCGCCAGCGACGGCGCCTGACGAGGTGTGCGCGACAGGCTGGCGCGAGCTCGATGCCGGGCCGGTGGCGCTCCCACAGGCCGCGACGACGGACAGCCCGGCCACCGCCGTGACCAGCCGCACGCGCGCCACCCCCCGCGCCATTCCTCGGAGTCTCACCGGCGCACCGCCCGATACGCCGCGCTGAGCAGGAACACGGCTCCGACGGTTCCCAGGGCAAAATCGGCCCAGCCGGGGACGCCGACGGCACGCAGGATGCCAGCGATTCCGAAGCTGGTGCCCCACTGCGCCTCGGTGATCGCCGAGCCGAACCCCTGCACGGTGAACAGAGCTCCGGCCAGCCACAGCGCCTTGTCGGCTGTGCGGTTGCGTGTTTGCGAACGACTCATGGGGTCCCCCCTTGTTCCGATGCGTACGCATCAAATAAACCGGAAAAGTTGATACGATGCAATCGCATCGAAACGTTGGCGGAAGGAACCCCATGCCCAAGCAGGTCGACTACGAGACGCGACGCCGCCACATCGCCGAAGCGGTCTGCGACCTGATCGACCGGCACGGCCCCGAAGGCGCGACCCTCCGGGACGTGGCGCAGCAGGCTGGGGTGTCCATGGGAGCCGTGCAGCGATGCTTCGCCACCAAGGACGAGATGCTCGCCTTCGCCCTGCACCACATCACCGAACGCATCACCGCGCAGGGCCAGGAGGAAATCGACGCCTCCGCTGCCAAGGAGTCGGCGGTGACCCTGCTCACCGCCACCCTGCGTACGCTCGCCCTGATCGAACCGCACCAGCGACGCGACGCCAGGATCCTGGCGGCCTTCACCGCCCACGCCACGGCCATCCCGTCCCTGGCGGAAATCCTGCGCCAAGCCCACGCCAAAACGCGCGACCTGCTGGCCTGGCTGATCCGCTATGGCCAGCGAACTGGCGAGTTCCGCGACGACCTCGACGCCGACCTGGAGGCCGAGACCCTCCTGCCACTCGTCGAAGGGCTGACCTCGCTCGCCCTGCTCGGACACCGACCCACCGTGCCCGCCCACGACACGCTGACTCGTCGTATCGACGGCCTGCTCATGCAGCCATCCCGGCCAAGCCGACCGGCCTCATCGACCGCAATCACCTGAGGGCGCCTTGCGAGCGCGACGCCAGCGCTGCGTCCGTCACACCACGTACGCCAAGACGCCTTCCAGAGGCGCCAGACGTTCACCGCCACGCTTGGCGTGTGATGTTCTTCACCGCCGGCGTCCGCAGCGACCCTCAGCCGGTTGCTCTATGCGGGCGGGGCCTTGCGGTGCGAATCAGCAGGATGGAGACCAATGGTCACGGGATAACTGTTGCTATCAGGCAAGATAGCGATCACGGGCGTAGCGCGAGCCGGGCGACCGCCGTTCGGCAGGGACGCTTCGTTTCCCGGTTATCTGGCAACCCGGCCGATGATGGAGGTCGACACGGTGGATCCGGTCATCGCCGAGTAACTCGGCCGCGCCCACCCGCTCTCCCGCCATCTCGACGACTTCCTCCCCGACCTGGCCAACGCCGGCGCCTCCGCGCACACCCGGCGCGCCTACCGCGGCGACCTGATCGCCTTCGCCGCCCACCACGGAGAGGAGATCGCCGCGCTGACCGCGACGCCGATCCGCGCCTACCTGGCCGAACTCGCCGAGCTGTCGCCGGTCAGCCGCAAGCGCGCCGCGATCGCCTCCTTCACCAAGTGGGCGGTCCGCCATGACCTGCTGCAGGCCAACCCGATGGACCGGATCGACACCGTCAAGGTGCCCAAGACGCTGCCGCGCCCAGCCAGCGCGGCCGACGTCGCCAAGGTCTTCGCGGCGATCTGCTCGCGGTGGCCGCGCAAGGACCTGCTGCTGGGCCGGCTGCGCGACCGGGTGCTGTTCGAGACCGCCTACGTCTGCGGAGCCCGCGCCTCCGAAGTGTGCGGTCTCTACGTCGAGGACCTGGACCTGCGGCTGGACGACGAGCACGCCCGGGTCCACGGCAAGGGCGGCAGCGTATGCACCGTGCTGCTCGACGACCGCGGCTACGTCGCCCTGCTCAAGCTCTACCTTGCACGCGCCGGCTACACCGCCGAGCCGCTGTTCCGGGCCAGCATGAACGGCCGCGGCGGGCCGCTGTCCTACGACGCCGCCCACCACCGCTGGCAGAGCTACTGCACCGTCGCACGCGTCGAGATCGACATCGGGGGGCAGACCAAGTACGGGAGAAAGGGATAGTGGGGTGTTGAGGTGCTGCTCAGAGGGTTCGTTTGTCAGTTGATGTGACCCTCCGCTTGGGTTTGGTTGCGGTTTGATGAACACGGCCGGTCGGCAGGGTTGATCACCGCTACGGTTTCCGGGGTCTGGACGCCGGGATCGAGGCGAGGGACAGCCTGGGATGACGTGGATCGAGCGGACCGCCTATCCGCAGTTCAAGCGGCTGACTTCGGCGCGGGTGCTGCATGTGTTCTTCACGCCGTCGCCGGAGGAGGTGGACTGGGCCGAAAAGCGGACCGGCGGCCCGGAGTCGTGTTTCGCGCTGGTGCTGGCGTTGAAGTGTTTTCAGAAGATGGCGCGTTTCCCGTCCCCGGATGAGATTCCCGAGGTGGTGATCGACCACGTTCGGCGCTGTCTGGAGTTGGCCGAGGACGTCGGGCCGGACCATGGGTCGTCCCCGAGCGCGAAGGCGCATCGCAAGCTGGTGCGCCAGCGTCAGGGCGTCAAGTACGACGCGGGCCGGGCCCGGGCGATTGCCGCGGTGGCGATCCGGAAGGCGGCGCAGGCCAAGAACAATCCGGCGGATCTGATCAACGTGGCGATCGAGGAGTTGCTCCGGCTCCGGCTGGAGCTACTCGGATACACGACGCTGGAGGACCTGGCCACCAGCATCCGCGCCGAGGTGAACGCCGCCATCTTCGCCACGATCCTGCGGCGGATGGGTGAGGCGGGCCGGGCCCGGATGGAGGGGTTGCTCGTTGTCGGGCCGGACGGCAAGTCGACGTTCAACCGGCTCAAGAAGCCCGCCCAGCGGGCCACCTGGTCGCGCTTTCGTGAGCAGGTGAGATGGCTGGATCAGGTGGACGCGCTCGGCGACACCGACGCCTGGCTGGAGGGCATCGCGCCGTCGAAGATCGCCGATTTCGCGGGTGAGGCCGACGCCCAGGACGCCGACACCTTGTCGCGCTACGAGGCGGTCAAGCAGGTGGCGTTGCTGGCGTGCCTGACGCACACCGCCCGGATGCGGGCCCGCGACGATCTGGCCGAGATGTTGTGCAAGCGGATGGCCTCCCACGTCAAGCGGGCCAAGGCGGAGCTGGAGGAGATCCGCGCCCGGCAGCGTGCGACCAGCGAGCGGCTGATCGGTACCTACCGTCAGGTGCTGGAACGTCTCGACCCCGGCAGCGAGGCCTCGGCCGCCGGACGCGAAGCGGTGGGGCGGGCCATGGAGGCGGTGACCTCGTGCGGGGCGGGCGCCGGGCAGGTCCAGGCGCTGGGCGAGCTGCTGTCGGCGCTCGTGGTGCAGACCCACAGCGTGCAGACCGTACGGGCCGCGGTGGAGCAGGCCGGCGGGTTCGCCGCCCAGCTGGCCGACATCGAGGAGGTCGCCGCCTTCCACGGCGACGCGCACGAGCTGCTGGTGTACCGGTTCTTCAAGAAGGACCGGCCGGCGCTGTTCGAGCTGGCGGGCAAGCTGCGGCTGAAGGCCACCTCCAGCGACGATTCGGTGCTGGCCGCGCTGGCGCACGCTCGTGAGCACTCATCCAAGCGCCGCGACTTCATCCCGCTGCCCCCGGCGGTGGAGGAGGACGAGCCGGAGTCGGGCATCGCGTTCGCCTCGGGCAACTGGCGGCGCGCGGTGACCGACCGGCGCCGTCCCGGCATGGTGGCGCGCCGGCATTTCGAGGCGATGGTGTTCTGTTACTTGGCCGAGGAACTGCGCACCGGCGACGTGGCCGTGCTCGGCTCGAACGAGTACGCCGACTGGGGCGCCCATCTGCCGCCCTGGCCGGAGTGCCAGCCGAAGCTGGCCGCCTTCTGCGAAAAGGTCGGCCTGCCCGACACCCCCGCCGGTTTCGTCGCCCACCTCAAGGACGCCCATCTGAGCGCGGCCGCGCATTTGGACGCCGGCTACCTCGACAACGCCGACCTGGTCATCGACGAGGGTGGCGTGCCCACCCTCAAGCGCCGCCGCGGTAAGGGCAGCGATGCCGAAGCCGAGCGGCTGGCGGCCGAGATCGAGCGGCGCATGCCCGAACGCTCACTGCTGTCCATCGTCGCGCGCACCGCCCACTGGCTCACCTGGTATCGCCACTTCGGCCCCGCCTCCGGCTCCGACCCCAAGATCAAGGACAAGCTGGGGCGGTACTCGCTGGCCGTGTTCACCGGCGGCATCAACATTGGCCCGTACGAGGCGGCCAAGCACATCGCCGGCGTCACCGCCCGCGAGCTGTCCATGGTCCGCAACCGGCACATCACCCTGAAGAAGCTGAACGCCGCGATCGCGGATGTGGTCAACGCCTTCGCCGAGCTGGACGTGATCAAGGCCTGGGGGGACGGCAGCACGGTGGCCGCCGACGGCACCCAGGTGGACACCTACATCGACAATCTCCTGGCCGAGACCAGCATCCGGTACGGAGGGTTCGGCGGCATCGCCTACCACTACATCTCCGACACCTACGTGGCGCTGTTCTCCCGGTTCATCCCGTGCGGGGTGTGGGAGGCGGTGCATCTGATCGAAGGGCTGCTGGCCAACACCTCCGACATCCAGCCCTCCACCGTGCACGCCGACACCCAGGGCCAGAACTTCCCGGTCTTCGCCCTGGCCACGTTGTTCGGGTTCGACCTGATGCCACGCATCCGCAACTTCAAGGACCTGATCTTCTTCCGCGCCTCCGAGAAGATCGCCTATCCGCACATCGACCAGCTGTTCGGCGAGAGCGGCCGCAACGTGATCGACTGGAAGCTGATCGACAAGCACTGGGTCGACCTGATGCAGGTGGCGATCTCGATCAGCGAGGGCCGCCTGTCCTCGGCCACGTTGATGCGGCGCCTGCGGTCCAGCTCCCGCAAGAACCGCATCTACAAGGCATTCCGTGAGGTGGGCCGCAGCGTACGGACCGTCGCCCTGCTGCGGTATCTGGCCGACCCGGCGCTGCGGGCGCGCGTCACCGCGGCGACCAACAAGGTCGAGTCCTACAACGGATTTTCCAAGTGGCTCGGCTTCGGCGGGGTGCTGGCCGACAACGACCCCGAAGAGCAGGAAAAACTGATCAAGTTCAACACGCTGCTGGCCAACCTGGTCGTCTTCCACAACGCCCTGGACATCTCCGACATCGTGCGGCAGCTGGTCGCCGAGGGCTGGAGCATCACCGCCGACCAGCTCGGCCAGATTGCCCCCTACCTGCGGGCCCACATCAGCCGCTTTGGTGCGTACGCCACTGACGAACTCCATCACCAGCCAGACCCGTTCGACCCCCTGCTCAAAGAGGTCGACTTCACCGACGTCGAGCTGGCTGCTTGATCAAAAGGGTGGTGGTGCCAGTGCCGAGAGCGCTCGGCTGAGCGTCGGTGTTCTCGGCACGCTCCGCAGAGTGTGACGGCAACTTGTTGATCGTTTCAGCAACGGTCCCTTGTCCGGACATGGCCGGACAAGGGTGTGCGCTCGAAGGCCGCAGCCTGGTCAAGCCTCTCTGCCGGACCGACTCGACCAGGCAGGATGGGCCGTCAGTCGTCGATGGCCTGGTAGAGCGTGGTCCAGAAGTCGTGGATGGCCCGCGCCGAATCCGGGGTGGACATGCCGGTCTGGGTGAGCAGGATGCCGACGAGCTGGTGGTGCGGGTCGGCGTAGGCGGTGGTGCCGCTGCCGCCGTCCCAGCCGAACTGGCCGATCGGGGCGTAGTCGCCGCGGTAGGTGCGCACCGCCATCCCGAATCCCCAGCCGCCGTGCCGCCCCTTGTTGGTCAGGGGGCACGGAGCGCAGATCAAGGGGGGGCTGTGGCGCGGTCACTTGGAACTGGGCGGGCACATCTCCGCTTCCATTTCCTCGGTGAGGATGCTGAACGACTTGCCCCAGTCGCCGTTGATGTTGGTGACGAGCATGTGCTTGCCGTCCCGGGTACCCATAGCGGAGGTCCAGGAGCCGTGGATCCGACCCCCGTTTCCCCACACCGTCACCCCGCAGGACAGCTTCTGGGAGAAGATGCCCAGGCCGTAGGTGGTGTTGTCGATCCACGGCACGCCCCCCTTGGTGGAGACGGTGGTGAACATCTCCTTCTGCTGCGCGGGCGGCAGTAGCCGACCGCTCAGCACTGCCTTGTAGAACGTGTGCAGGTCGCCCAGGGTCGAGACGATGCTGCCGACGGCGAACGCCCAGGAGGCGTTCATGTCGGTGAGGTCGTAGGTTTTCTGGTCGGGGTCACCCAGCGGGAACTTGACGTAGTGCTGTCCGTGCGGTTGGGGCAGCTTTATCTCTTGGCCCGGCACGTACGTCTTGGTCAGGCCGAGCGGGCGGATGATTCGCCGCGTGACCTCCTCGGCGTAGGACTTGCCGGTGACCTTCTCGATGATCATTCCGGCGAGCGTGTAGTTGGTGTTGGAGTAGCCCCAGCTCTTACCGGGCGCGAAGGAGGGCGGGTTGCCCATGGCGATCTTCACCAGTTCCTCGGGACGGTAGCTGTCGAAGCGGCCCTTGAGGAAGGCGGGTGTCCACTGCTTGGTCGCCAGTTTCTCGTCCGAGGTGTAAGGGAAGATGCCACTGGTCTGGTTGAGCAGCTGCCTGATGGTGATCTTGCTGCCGTCGTGTCCGTTGCCCTGCACCACGCCGGGCAGCCACTTGTCCACGGTGTCGTCGAGGCTGAGCCGGCCTTCGGCCGCGAGCTTCAGCACCACGAGCGCGGTGAACGTCTTGGTGACACTGCCGGCGCGGAAGTAGTCCTGCTGGCGGCGCTTGCGTCCGGTTTCGGTGTTGGCCACGCCTACGGCACTGAACCACTTCTGGCGGCCGTCGCGGATGTCGGTCATGATGCCCGGCATGCCGTCGTCGGTGACGGCGTGTTCAAGCACCTGCTGGACCGCGGCGTGGTCGTTGGCCCCGTCGGCGGCCACCGCCGACGACGACGCACCGGCGGTCACAGTAACCGCGGCGGTGAGCAGGCAGGCAGCGGTGCGGAGAGCCTTCTTCATGGTCAATCGCCTTCTTTCAAATGGTGTGCTAGTTGGTGACCCGGTGGAGCAGGATGTCGCCCTGGGCGACGTGGGCGTGGAGCTCGACGGGGTTGCCGGCGGACACCTCGGGGAGGTCGCCCCGGTTGTCGCGGACCCTGCCGCGCGTGGTTTTGGCGTCCAGCAGGACGGCGGTGCCGTCCGGGATCCCGACGGTGATCGTCCCGGTGCCGACGTTCAGATCGGCGCGCCCGCGCACCATCGCGCCGATCTGAACGGCGCCTTGCTCGACGGTCACGCGCAGGCCGTCTTCTGCCCGGTCCACCGTGACGTTCCCGGCGCCGTTGCCGATCACTGTGGTGCCGGTGCTCTCGCCGATCCGGATCTGGCCGTGGGCGGTGGTGAGGGCGGCCGGGCCGCCGGAGGTGGCGACGGTGATGTCGCCGTCGTCAGTGCTCAGGCGCAGCTCGCCGGTGTGGTCGAGGTGGATGTTGCCCTGGGAGAGGTGGGCCCGCACTGCGCCCAGGCGGCCCTGGCCGTTCAGGAGGCCGTCGCGGACGCTGATGTCGAGCGCCGAGCCGCTGGGCAGCTCGACCGCGACCGTGATGCGGCCGGGCAGGGATTGAATGCTCGATCGGTCCTTGACCGTCAGGCGGCCGGCTGCGTAGGTGACGCGGGTGCGTTCGGCGGCTGAGACGTCGGTGGCGTCGGCCGGATTGGCCGGCTGTACCTCGACGGTGGTGTCGGTGCGCTGGGTCGCGCTGATGCGGATGTCGGCCTCAGTGAACGAGACGACGGCGGTGATCGGCTGCGGTGTGTCAAAGATATTCATCAATGTTCTTCTTTCAGAGCGTGCTTTACGCGCCGACGGAGATGCCGAACTCTGCTTCGATGATCTTGAACATGGGGTCCCAGGACTTCCACTCGGTGTTGGTGTGGACGGCGACGGTGTGCCGGCCGTCGGGAGTGCCGACCGCGAAGAAATAGGAGCCCCAGACGCTGCCGCCGACGCCGCGCAGTGTCCGGCCGCCGGTCGCCTGCTTGTCGAACTCGAACATGCCCAGGCCGTAGCGGGCGTGCGGCATCCAGTAGCCGCCCTCGGTGGAGACCGTGGTCCACATCTGCCGGTGCTGTGCGGGCGGTAGCAGGCTGCCGGTGGTCATCGCGTTGAAGAAGCGGATCATGTCCGTCGTAGTGGAGACGACGTTGCCGGCCGCGTACCCCAGGGAGGAGTTGAGCTCGGTGACGTCCAGAGGCGGCAGGCCGGGCTCCTCCATCAGCGATTCCCAGTTCTCCGGGGTGACCGCGGCCGGGTCGGCGCCGTCCTTGAGGAACTGCTGGGAGTAGCCTCGCGGGTGCGGCTCGGGGTAACCGGTCTCGGTGGTGGGGCGCACGCGGGTGTGGGTCAGGCCCAGCGGCTGGACGACCCGGCGGTCGACCTCGTCGGCGTAACTGTTGCTGGTGACCTCCTCGATGATCGCGCCGGCGATGTAGAAGCCGCCGTTGGCGTACTCGAAGCGTTCGCCGGCCGCACCGACCGGCGGCTGGGACACCGCCACCCGCAGCAGTTCCTCGGTGCTGAAGGTGTCGAAGCGATGCCGGTCGAACCCGGAGCGGGTGGCGTAGCGGTAGCTGACCTCCGGGGCCAGGCCGGTGGCGAACAGGCCGCTGGTGTTGCTGAGCAGGTGCCTGATGGTGATCTTGTCACCGTCGTAGCCGTTGACGTCCAGCACGCCGGGCAGGTGAGCGTTGACCGTGTCGTCGAGGCTCAACCGGCCCTCGGCCTCCAGGGCCAGAAGCGTCGCGGACGTGAAGGCCTTGCCGCTGCTGCCGGCGTGAAAGTACTCGCCCGGCACGCGCGGGGAGCCCGTCCGAATGTCGGCCACGCCAGCGGTGCCGAACCAGGTCCGGTCGCCGTCCTTGACCTCCGCGACGATGCCGGGAATGCCGACCTCGGCCACCGACCAGTCGAGCACCTGCTGCACGTTCTCGTGGGCTGCCATTGCACTGCCTTTCGGACGTTTCTTCCGTACGTCCTCCACGGTGTCCACCGGCGCTTACATGCGGCTTAGAACGCTCTTTTAGCCGGTATGGCGCCACTTTCAAACGGCACGTGCGCGTCTTTGTGCTCATAGCCTTTGTGCATGCGGATGGAGTTGCTGGGACCGGTCCGGGCCTGTGCCGACGATGGCACGCCGATCGAGGTCGGCGGCGTCATGGTCCGAGCGCTGCTGGCCCGGCTGGCTCTGGCCGAGGGCGAGATGGTGCCGGTCGACGCACTCGTTGACGGCCTGTGGGGGGAGCATCCGCGCGGGGGCACCGTCAACGCACTGCATGGGCTGGTGCATCGGCTGCGCAAAGCTCTGGGCGAGGCCGAGGTCGTGGAGAGGGCGGCCGGCGGGTACCGCCTGCACGTACGCGCCGAGGACGTCGACGCCTGTCGGTTCGAGGAGAAGGCGAAGCGGGGCGGTCGCGAACTGGCCGCGGGTGACGTGCGGCGAGCGGCCTCGCTGCTGGACGAGGCGCTGGCGCTGTGGAGGGGAGACGCGCTGGCCGACGTGCGTGACACCCCCTTCGCCGCCTCGGCCGGCGCGCGGCTGGACGAGCTACGGGTCGCGGCCATGGAAGACCGTTTCGAGGCGGAGCTGCGGCTGGGCCACCACGACGAGATCCTGGCCGATATGGCGGCGATGGCAGCCGGTCACCCGCTGCGCGAACGGCTGGCCGGATTGCGCATGCGAGCTTTGCACGCGGCAGGCCGCCAGTCCGACGCGCTGGCCGTGTTCGACCAGGTCCGCGGCACCCTCGCCGAGGAACTGGGCGTCGACCCCTCCGAGGACCTCCGCGAGACGTACCTCGCCGTACTGCGGGGTGAGCGGGAGTACCCCCAGGCGCGACAGGCTCGGCCGCACGCAGTGCCAGGACGTCTGCCCGCCCAGCTGACCAGCTTCGTCGGCAGGCAGGAGGAGCTGAGGTTGCTGGCCGGGTTGCTGGAGTCCTCCCGGCTGGTCACGGTCGTGGGCCCCGGAGGAGTGGGCAAGACCCGGCTGGCCGTGGAGGCCGTGAGCCGGCATCGGGTCCATCAGCGAGGCCGGGCCTGGCTGGTCTCCCTGGCCGCGGTGAACACGGCCGACGGGCTGGTGGAGGCGGTGCTGAGCACGATCAGCCTCGCCGGAGCCCAGCCGGCCGGCACGCTACTGGAGCGGGTGGTCAACCTGCTCGCCGGTGGTGAAGGCGTGCTGGTTCTGGACAACTGCGAACAGATCTCCGGAGCCGTCGCGGAGTTCGCCGGACAGTTGCTGGAGCGCCAGCCGGACCTGACCATCCTGGCCACGAGCCGGGAACCGCTGGACGTCATGGGTGAGGCGCTGTGCCGCCTGGGACCCCTCGGCCTCCCCCCGGCGCACGCGGATCGCGATCGTGTCTCCGCATCGGCTGCGGTGCGGCTGTTCCTCGACCGGGCGGGAGCCGTACGACCCGGCTTCGCACTGGACGCGTCGACCGCGCGGCCGGTCGTGGACATCGTGCGCCGGCTGGACGGGCTGCCGCTCGCCCTGGAACTGGCCGCGGCACGCCTGCGGACCATGAGTGCCGAGCAGATCGCCCGGCGGCTGGATGACCGCTTCCGGCTGCTCAGCACCGGTAACCGGACCGCCCAGCCCCGCCAGCAGACGCTGCATGCGGTCATTGAGTGGAGCTGGGATCTCCTCACCTCACAAGAGCGCACACTGGCCGCCCGGATATCGATATTTCCGGCGCGGACGGGTATCGCTGTGATCGAAGCGGTCTGCGCGGATGAGACGCTTCCCGCGGACGAGGTCGTCTACCTCCTGGACTCCCTGGTCGAC
The DNA here is from genome assembly GCF_040300065.1 of Nonomuraea sp. NPDC000554. Classification (NCBI taxonomy): domain Bacteria; kingdom Bacillati; phylum Actinomycetota; class Actinomycetes; order Streptosporangiales; family Streptosporangiaceae; genus Nonomuraea; species Nonomuraea sp. NPDC000554. The sequence goes on from NZ_JBEPDC010000014.1 coordinate 40,418, forward strand.
AAATCCATCGTGGAGCGGGCCGGCGACGGCTACCGAATGCTGGAAACCATCCGGGCACACGCGGCGGGGAAGCTCCGACTCGCAGGAGAGACCGACGCCGTCCTGCGTGGGCTCACCCGGTACTTCGCGGACCTGGCCGACGAACACGAGCCGCTGCTGCGCTCGGACAAGCAGGCGGAGTCGCTGCGGCTGTTCCAGGCCGAGTACGACAACCTGATGTACGCCCTGCAAACGGCCATCGACGGAGACGACGCCGAGACCGCGGCCCGGATGCTCGGACCGCTGTACTGGTACTGGGTCATGCTCCGCTACGACGCCCGGGCCGAGACCTACATCGCCAAGGTCACCGAGTTCGGCGACGCGCTGCCCGCGGACGCCCGCGCCGCGTTCACCGCGATCCACCTGGTGGGCGTCGAGGGCGGGCCGATCACTGACCACGAGCGGCTCCGCGCGCTCATCGGCGACTGCGCGCGCACGGGCGCGCTGCGCCGCTATCCGATGCTGCTGACGATAGTGCTGGTGATGGCGGCGATACTCGGGCTGGACGAGCTGCTCGATCAAGAGATCGCCCGGGTGCGCAGCGGCCCGGACCGCTGGGCGATCGCCTGCACCTTCATGATAGAAGCCATGCGCCATCGCGAACAGGGCGACCGGGAGAGCTCCGCGACCGCGATGACCACGGCACTGCGCCTGTTCGAGGAGACGGGCGATCGGTGGTGGACGGCGAAGGCGCTGTACGGCCTGGCCCAGATCCACGCCATCGCCGGAGACCACGACCAGGCGATCACCGCCTACGAGCACAGCCTCGCGATCGCCACCGACCTCGGCTCGCAGGACGAGGTCTCCACCCGGCTCGGGCTCGCCACGGAACGCATGCGCGCCGGCGACCTAGCCGGCGCGAGGCGCGACATCGACACCGCCGAACGAGCGGCCTGGCGGCGTGGCCAGCCGGCGCTGGAGATCGAGGTGCTCGGCGTCCAGGCAGAACTGCACCGCCGCTCCGGAGAGGTCGAACGCGCCGATCAAGCGCTCGACCGGATGGAGGCGCTCCTGCGCAAGCTGCCCCAGTCGGCGGAGGCCATCGACCCTCGGTTGCTCCTCGCTCGGGTAGCCAACCTCCTCATCGCTGGCGACGCCGTACGCGCCCGCGAACTGATGCCCCGCGCTGTCGAGGCGGCGCAGGCGATCATGGATGCCCCCTTGGCTGCTCAACTCCTGGCCAGGCTACTGTTGCTGGAGGGCGATCCGGCAGGCGCGGCCACCGCGCTCGGCCTGAGTCAGGCCATCCGCGGCGCCTTCGACCACGGCGACACCGAACTGCGCTGCCTCTCGGAGATGCTCGCGGAGTCGCTCGGCCGTACCGACTACGACAGCGCCTATGAACGGGGCGCCGACCTGACCCCACACGAGGCCACCGACCGTCTGACAAAGCTACGTGTATAAGTCCAGGGTGGCAGGGGCATTTGAGCCGATTGTCGTACATGAGGCAGGCCAAGTACGAGGAAAAGAGCAATGTGCCGCACAGGCCGGCGAAGTTCGGCAGCACCCAGTGGGTCTCCGTCTGCTTGTCCATCGCCTGTCTCCGTGCGATCACACAGCTCACCGGGAGCGGGAACTCATGTGGGTTCGGCATCTCAACGCTTGTTCGCCTCGCGTGTTCAGCGCGCTCAATGTCGCGAGGGAGTGTCAGCGGAGGGCGGCTTCGAGCGCGTCCGGCAGGGCGCTGTCGGTGATGACCAGTTCGTCGCCCAGGTTGAGGATGCGCACCTCGCCGTGATCGAGTTCGAGCCGGAGGCCGATCTCCGTCTCGATCCGGTGGTCGATGATGCGGTGAACGGCCCGGATCGGCTGGCCGATGAATCGGCTCATCAGGAAATCGTCTGGGGCGGGACCGACGATGACCTGGCCGTACTCGTCCATGTCATAGGAGTCGTGTGGTTGATCGAGCGTCAGCTCGAGCGAGGCATCGGGGGCGGTGTGGAAGCGGACCGGGCCGAGATCGCTCAGGTGCAACCACATGTGCACCAGTGAGGCTTGGTCGCCGCTGGGGTGGGTGTGCCAGGACACCGTCACCTGGAGCAGCCTTCGGCTGACGAGCTCATCCGCGGAGATCACGACGCCTATGGTGTCACGGTGGTTCGGGCGTTTCCGCGGCGGTCTGCGGAGGTGGCGGGCGGCGTTGGCGTAGCGGATGGCGGTCTTGTCATCGATGCCGAACACGGTGGCCAGATGCAGGGGATCGGGGCCGCGGGTCAGAGCCTCTTCGAGTTGGCGGTCGATGCGAAGGCGCCCCAGGGTGGCGGTCAGACCCCTGACGGCGCTTGACGGGTGAGCTCGTCGAGAGGGCGAGGGTGACCGCCGATGGGAGTTTTCGACGCCTTCACCGAAGGAAGCCGGTGACCAGCAAGGAGGGATGGCGAGCGTTCGTCGCCGAGCACCCGCTGCCCCCGGTGCTGCCGCGCTGACCTTGGAGAAGGTGGCGCACCTGCTGTGACGGGCTGGGCTCCGGCGACATTCTCGTGCCCGGTTCACGCCGCCGCGCCGACCGGCCACTCATAAATGTCGTCGAATGTCAGGTCTACGCCCTGGGCAACCTCACCTACTTATCCTTGACCTCACCCGGCAACGAGCACTGCGGTGCTGCCCCGGTAGCGAGCCGAAACACCATCGCGGCTCCTTGGGACAGGACACATTCACAGCGCAGCCGCCGGCGCCTGCGTGGGCGCCTGAGTGAGATGGTGTTCGTCGTGGTCGCGCAGCATGCGCAGGACCGTGGCGGGCGAGGGATGCCGGCCCTTCTTCGCGCCCTGGGTGATGACAAGCCGGGCGGCGATCTCGCGCAGACTCAAGTCCTGCTCGCGCAGGTGCAGGGCCATGGACAGCATGGCGGGGTCGGTGACGGTGGCGCCGCCGATGGCCTTGCCGTTCCTGCGGGCGGACTCGTGGCCTTCCAGGGTGCGGTCGCGGATGTATTCGCGTTCCATCCCCGACAGCGCAGTCAGCACGGTGAACACCACGCCGGACGGGTCGTGAGTGCCTTGCAGTTCCCCGGTGAGGAACTCCAGGCCGACGTCGGCGGCGCGCAGTTGTTCGGCGAGTTCGGCCAGGGCCAGGCCGCGGCCGAGCCGTTTGTGCTCGTGCACGACCAGGGTGACGGCGATGCCGGAGGCACGTATCTCGCGGGCCAGGGCCACGGCCCGCTCGAGTTCGGGCCGGCGGGTGGCGCGGGTGGAGATCTTCTCGGAGAAGATCCGGCTCACCCCGGCCGCCTTGAGGGAGTCCAGCTGAGTGTCCAGCGACTGGCGGACCGTCGAGGCGCGAGCATAGCCGATCTTGGCGTGCCCTGATGTCTCAGTCTCGCCAGCGGGGCGGGGCAGTTCGACCCAGGCCGAGCCGGGCTTGCGCAGCGCGGGGGTGGGCACGTGGAGCGCTTTGGCCAGCGCGGGCACCAGCCGGAAGCGGGCGGTGTGGTACTGGGCGGCCACCTTGCCTCGGCCGGTCCGGCAGGGCGAGCCGGCGGGGGCGGCGCAGGAGGACATCGGGCAGTCGAATGCTTCCACGCGCAGGAAGTCGTTGTCGCTCACCCCGAGATCGTTTCATGGGAGCGTTTCATCCGTTCAGCCTTTTGCACCGACCTATGAAACAGACAATCCCCTGGGCGCCCCGGCCGCTGGCGGCTGTTTCACAGGCGAGGGCTTATGAAACACCGCCCCGCGGCGCGGGCCGCCAGCACGCTCGCCATCACCCGCTCGGCGGCGTCACGCGTGGGGCCGTGTGCTCGCCCTGGTCAGCGATATGACTATCCCTTTCTCTCGTACTTGGTCTGCCCCCCGACATCCACCAGCTGCGCCACGCCCACGCCACCGAGCTCATCAACGCCGGCGTCTCCATCGAGGCCGTTCGCCGACGCCTCGGCCACGCCTCTGCCGAGACCACCCAGCTGTACGCGTTGCTCGACGACAAGGTCGCCGACGCCGGGACCGGGCGACGAGCTAAGGAAGCTTCGCAACCAGGAGCAGCCTCAGCTCACTGCAATCAAGATCCTTCTCAGCGCCAACGGCTGTCCGCCGATTCCTCGACCCCGGACTAGCGAGGCGTCGACGCAGTAGGAGTTGGAGAACAGCCGGACGGTCGCGGTCTTGGTGACCTGGCGGACCTCGCTCCACTTGAACGCTTCGGCCAGCTGCGCCGAGGTCGGCGACGGGAACGGCGCCCCGGCCATCCACCACTCCAGCGACCCTTGGCCGGTCTCCGAATGCATCCGCCGGTGATAGACAATCTCCACAGGCGGTGAACAGCCGGTTCAGTTGCGCCAGGTCGGACACCTTGGTGCCGCTGGTCTCCCCGTAGGCGGCGATCTCCACGAGGAACTGCTGCCGGACGGAGCGGAAAATCCTCTCGATCTTGCCCCGGCCTTCCGGCTGTCCCGGCCCCGAATGAATGATCTTCACGCCGAGCCGGGCAGCCGCCCGCTTCAAGGCGACATCGACGAACGCCGACCCGTTGTCGACATCAATGGACTCGGGGACGCCGCGGGCCGCGAGCGCCGCCGCCAGCCAGACGGTGTCTTCGAAATAGCCCCAGCGGTGCCCGACGATGGCCCGGCTGTGAAAAGGCGAAGAGGAATGTCTTGCGGCCGGCCACCTTCGGGCCGTGAAGTGCGTCGCCGGTCCAGATCTCGTTCGGCCGCGGCGCCTCGAACCGGCCGAAGGCCTGCGGCGGCTGCCCGTCCGGGCGGGTCACCAGCTCCAGGCGCTCGAAGTGGCGCAGCAGCGTGCGCGCCGACGGTGACCAGCCCGAGGTCTGGCGCAGGATCCGGACGATCTGCGCGGCGGTCCGCTCCGGCTTCTCCCTCTTCAACGCGGCGCTGCGATCGCCAACTAATTGACTCGCCACCCGCCCCGAAACGGCATCGTCCATGCCCTGGCCAACCCCATGACCAAACACGGCTGGACCACCCGAGACGAACCCCCGCTGACCAGCGGCTCAGCGCCTATCGAGAAGCCTCGTTGGGATATGACCACTACCCCGTTTCGGGGGTCAGGGTCGGCGCTCTCGTTCCCGTAGTTGGCTCATGAGGTCGTTCAGCCGGGCGTTGAGGTTGTCGCGTTGGCTGAGGAGATCGGTGACGCGGGCTTCGGCGGCCTGACGTTGAGCTTGCTCGCCTTTCAGCGTGGCCTCGGTGGTGGCCAGTTGCAGGCGCACGTCGTTCAGCGCAGTCAACGCCTGCGCTCGTGCGGCCTGTTCCTGCTCCAGGCGTTCGCGTGCTCGTTCGCTGTCGGCGCGCGCGATGGTGGCCGCTTGCTGCGCCTGTTCGTGTGCCGTGTGGGCGGCCTCGACTTGTGTGGTGGCGGTGGCCAGTCGTTCGCTGCTGACTTTTAGTGCGCCGTCGCGCTCGGCGAGCAGCCGTTCCAGTTCGGCGATGCGGTCGGCCTGTTCGCGGGCGCGAGTTTCGGCTCGGCGGCGTTCCGCCGCCGATTCCGTCTGTAGCGCGTGCATGTGAGTGGCCTGCTCATCGCGCGAGGCGATGGCGTCTTTGGCGTGCTGGTCGGCGTCGCGGGCGGCCTGCTCGGCCCGTTTGCGTGCTGCCTCGTGGTCGTCTACCCGCTGGGTGGCCAGGCGCTCGACCTGCTGGGCGTGCTCGCGTTGGCGCTCGGCCTCGGCCTCGGCCCGCTGCCGGGCCTCAGCCTCTGCGGCGGCATTACGGCGCGCCGCGTCGCAGGTGTTGAGGGCCTCGGTGACCCGCTGCTCGCTGTCGGCGGCCGCGGCTCGGGCCTCCTCGGCATGCTGTTCTGCGGCCTGCGTCTGGACGATGAGGTTCTGGTTGGCGTGGCGGAGTTGCTCGGTGAGATCGCTCAGCTGGGCGGTCCACTGCTCAGCGAGCGGAAGCAACCTCTCGGTCGCGGCCCCGACGTGGCGTAGCGCCTCGCCAGTAGTGGCGTTGTGCGTGACGGTGCGGGCGCGATGCGCGGCGGCCCGGCACGCCGCGCTGCAGAACCGGGCCCGGCGGCCGCCCTTGCGCCTGCCCTGGTCGTCGCTCTCCCGGACGGGCAGAGCGTTACCGCAACCATCGCGTGCGCACCGCTCCACGCCTTCGATACCAGGGGAGGGTATTTCGGCGGGCCCGGCTGCAAGATCTCTCTTCACGAACCCGACTGTAGCATTTACGTACGCTGAGCAATCGATATTGATTACGTTCGCACGGTACGAATCTGTGAGGCGATCTGACCCGTGATAACATTGTTTATCGCGTGTCAGGTGAGACGCATGGTCCCTCCTGTGAAAGGGCGGAAATCGGGCATGAGTCACGACGGGCAGATCCTGCCGGCGGGGGAGTTCTACGCCGCGCCCGCGGCGCCAGGGCGCGGCGGCGATCAGCGCGGCGCACACACCGCCGCCGACTACGCGCTCAGCGAGCAGGCGCGGGCACGGATCGCCGATGGCGTACCGGCCAACACTCGCCGCGCCTACGCCCGCCAGTGGGCCGCCTTCACCGCCTGGTGCGCCGAGCACGGCCGCCTCGCGCTGCCTGCCACCTCCCACACCCTGGCCGAATACACCTCCCAGCTGTGCACGAACGGCCAGGCCCCGGCCAGCGTCGAGCAGGCCATTGCCGCTGTGCGCACCATGCACCGGCTGTCCGGCCACACCGGTCAGCCTGCCACTGAGGCCGCCCGCCTCGCGCTGCGCGCCTACAAGCGCGAGCGCGCCGAGGACGGCGGCCGCGGCCAGCGCGAAGCTCCGCCCATCACCATCGACGCCCTGCGCGCCATGGTCACCGCCTGCGACCTGGCCGCGACCAGAGGGTTGCGCGACCGGCTGCTGATCGTGCTCGGCCTCGCGCTGATGGGCCGGCGCAGCGAACTGGTCGCGCTCACGCGCGAGGACGTGCGCGAAGTCGCCGACGGCCTGGAGGTGACCATCCGCACCTCCAAGACCGACAAGGACTCCCGCGGCGAGACCATCGCCATCCCGCGCGGCAGCCACCCCCTCACCGACCCTGTCGCCGCCTGGCGCGACTGGCTGCACGCCCTGGACCAGGCCGGACACACCACCGGCCGGCTGCTGCGCCGCATCAACCGGCACGGCAGCATCGGCCCTTCCCTGGGCGCGGATGCGGTCAACGTCATCGTCCGCGACCTGGCCGTCCGCGCGAATGTTCCCTACGCGCACACCGTCACCGCGCACAGCCTGCGCGCCGGCGGCGCCACCGTCGCCTACGCCGCCGGCGTCCCCGTCGCCGTCATCGCCAAACACGGCCGCTGGGCCGCCGCCTCACCCGTGGTCTTGCGGTATATCCGAGCCGTCGATCGCTGGCGGGACAACGCCATGAGAAATGTCGGCCTGTGATACGCCTGGAAGATCTCTATTGCCACGTTGCATTCTCGATCTTGACGGCCCAGAGACGGATCCTCCGCGTACCTGAGACACCCGTGGTAGGAGCAGCCTACGTCGGTGTCTCGAAATCTCCCCCAGGAGGCGAACGTCCGGCGACTAACTTGCGGGAATCTTGCCTTCTCGCAAGTTAGCCATGGTGCTCGCAACGCAACGGATTTGAATTTCCGAATTCGAATTTCTAGAAAATCGGAAAATGCTAGGCTCCGGCTGTGGCTGCGGAGACTGGCGCGGTGACGCCGTGTAAGCACTGTGGGACGCCCATCGAGCAGCGGCAGGGGAGAGGGCGGCCGAAGGCGTACTGTCCCGAGGGGAACTGTCAGGCTGCGGCCAAGCGAGAGCGCGAGTTGCGCCGGGCCACCCCTGGGCTGGAAGGGGCGCTGGCCAGGGCTGAGCAGCTGTACGACCGGATGGAGAGCGGGCTTGCCGCGGCCATCGAACCGCTGGCTCGGGCGCTGGCAGACGAGCTGAGCCCCGCTGGGGTCGAGGCGAGGTTGAGCGCCGTGCAGGCGGAGGCGCACACGCGCGTCGCCATCGCGCGTACCGAGCGGGAGCAGGCGTTCGAGCAGGTGCGGCTGGCGCGCGAGGCGGCTGAACACGCGCGCCGCGAGGCCGCGGCGATGCGGTTGCGGGTGGAAGAGGCCGAAGCCGAGCGCGACACCGCGCTGGGCGACGCCGAGCAGGCGAGGGAGCAGGCGCTCGCCGCGCTGCGTGAAGCGTCCAGTACCGAGCGGCAGGCTCTGCAGACCGCCGAGGAGGCCGGGCGGCGGGCGAAGCTGGCCGAGCGACGGGCCGAGGAGGCCGTTCGGCGGGCGGAGCTGACCGAACAGGCCCGCGACCAGGCCGTGCAGGAGCTGGCCGAGCGGATGGAGGCGGCCGCGGCCCGCACCGCTGAGGCGCAGGCGCAGGCCGTCCAGGCGGAGGACGACGCCGCACTCGCGCGCACGGAGCGTGACCAGGCCCTCGATAAGGTGACGGCTGCGACGCGCGCCCGGACACGGGCCGAGCGTGACGTCGCCGCGGCCGACGCCAGGGCCGAGGCCGCAGGAGAGGAACGCGACCGAGCGGTCGCACGCGCGCAGGTCGCGGAAAGGGCCGTCGCGGAGGCGCAGCGCGATCGGGCCGTGGCGCTCAACGAGGCGGCCCAGGCGGGGGACCGGGCTGAGCGCGACGTCGCCGAGCTGCGCGAACGGCTTGCGGCCGCCGAAGACGTCCTCGTACGGGAGAAGGAGGCCTGGGAGGCCGAGATCCGGCAGGAGACGGAGCGGAGCGGCGAGGCGCTGGCGGCGGAGCGAGCGCGGGCCGACGCCGTGACCCAGGAGCGTGACCAGGTGCAGATCGAGTTGCGCTTGGAGCGGGTGCGCCTGGATGACGCACGCGCCCAAGTCGAGACCGCACGAGCGGAGGCTGCTCAGTTGCGGGAGCGCGCGGTGGCCGCCGAACTGCGTTCGACGTGAAAGCGTGCGTAAGAGGCCCCCACTCGGGTCGGCGCCTCCAGGTGCAAAGTAGCTCTGCGTGATCGCTGTTCGGAGTAGCTGGTAGGCGGATGGCCAGCTTCGACGCAGGGAACGTAACCGGGGTTGAGAAACCGGCGGACAGCCGTTATCGATGAGAATGATCATGGAGCTGCGGAAGATTGGAACGCTCGGCTTTGTAACGGGTTGATCGCTGTGGGTTGATTGCGGGTGGGCTGGGCCTACTTTGCTGGCATGCCTGCGGAATTCCTGTCTGCTGAGCAGAGAGCGGCCTACGCATCGTTCGCCGACATGCCGTCGCTGTGTGTTCGGGATCTTCTCCATGCTCGGCTACCGGTTCGCACCTCGCTTCGCCGACCTGGGCGACCAGCGGTTCTGGCGGGCCGACCTGCCCGACGGCAGCAGCGGCGCGTACGGGGTGCTGGAGGCGATCGCTCGGAACAAGGTGAACATCAAGAAGGTGCTCACGCAGTGGCCGGACATGGTGCGGGTCGCCGGGTCGCTGGTGACCAACCAGGTGCGCGCCTATGACCTGCTGCGCATGTTCGCCCGCCAGGGTAACCCGACCCCGCTGGGGCAGGCGTTCGCCCGGATCGACAAGACGTTGCACCTGCTCAGCATGCTGGACCCGATCGATTCCAGCTACCGCCGCAGCCTGGGCAAGCAGCTGTCGGTCCAGGAGTCCCGGCACCGTCTGGCACGCAAGCTCTGCCATGGCAACGCCGGAAAGATTCGGCAGGCCTACCGGGAGGGCCAGGAAGATCAGTTAACGGCATTAGGGCTGGTTCTCAATGCTGTGGTTTTGTGGAATTCGAAGTACTTGTCGGCGATCCTGGATCAGCTGCGTGCCCAGGGCGTGCCGGTCAAGGACGAGGATGTGGCCCGGCTGTCCCCGCTGGGCCACGCCCACCTCAACTGCCTGGGCCGCTACGCGATCGCTTCCTCGGCCCCAGACAAGGGCCTGCGGCCGCTCGGAGCGGCGGCGCTGCCCCAGGACGCATCTTCCGCTGTCGTGGACGAGGACGGTGTGTAGAGCTTGCATTGATCAGCGGTCGTCGGCCCCTGTGAGAGGTCGGGTCGAAGCCTTGCACGTGGCTCGTGGGCCGTGCTTACGGCCGGTCTGGGTGAGTATCGGTTCGTCTGAACCGTCGATCTTGTCCGTGATGATCAGCCAGGTTCTGCGGCACCTCGGCCCTGAGGTCGGCAATCACCGCGGCGGCATGGATGGCGACCAGTGCGGCCTGCGGGCGTGGCGGTCCACGAGCCGGAGGCCCGTCCTCACCAGCACCCAGCCGAGCCGCTCCTCGAAAGCACTGATGACCGACGCGGGGGCGACCAGGCGGGCTTTGCGCTGCCGGTCAGCTTCTTCCCACAGCTCACGGGCTCGTACGCCTTCAACAAATAGGTATAAGTCTGGATGCATCGTGATCTCCTGGGTGATCGTCACGGTCGGAACGGGAAGCCGTACGTGTGCACGGCGACGTACTCACGGCTCTGTACGCGCGACAGCGGCCGTGGTCGGTGAACATGGGTCGGTAAGTGGGTCTGTGCGGCCTTGTGGGTAGCACCCTCTGATCCTTCGGTCAGATGCGGGGCGGCGCGTCCGCGCTCGGAGAGGGCGACGCCGTGGTGTGCTGGGCTGTTGCCATGCCGGTCGCGGGAGTCGGTTGGCCGCGGTAGATCCATAGGAGGGCTCCTGTCAGCAATACGGTTCCTCCCAGCAGCCAAGGAGTCGGGCCGGGCGGCAGGACACCTACGAGTAAGCCAGTGAGGGCGCCGATCAGTTGCAGGGCGAGAGACTGGACGGATAAGGCGGTAGCGCGGCCCGCACTTGTGACCCGGCGGTGCAGGAGGTCATTTTCGCTCGGGCCCGCCGAGCCGAGCCCGAGGTACACCAGGCCATAGCCGGTGGCAGCGAGGGCTGTCGCGGGTGCTCCGGTGGATGCCGCGGTGGCGCCGAGGAGGAGCAGGCCGCTGGCGCTTGTCCCAAGACTTGCCAGGACTGCGCGCTCGCCGCTGCCTGCCAGACGTGCGATGAGCGGTGCGAGGTGGCTCCCGAGACCCGAGCAGAGGAAACCGGCACAAGCAAGCGAGGCGAAGACCACCGCGCCAGACTCCGATGCGCCGGTCAGGATCGCAACACGGCCCGGTGTGAGCAGTTCGACGGCGGCCAGGGCACTGCCGGCAGCCCCCGCGCTGAGGAGGATACGGCGCACCATCGCGTCGCGTCCGCCCAGACGCAGTCCATCTGCGATGGTGACAGGGATACCTCGCAGTACGCCGCGCAGAGTGGCTGCCGACCGAGGTGGCTCGCGCAGGGCCGTCAGGACGTACAGCACGAAGACGATCTCGATAGCAGCGGCCAACAGTAGCGGGACCGATAAAGGAAGAACCAAGCCGGAGGTTGCTTGGCTCAGTTGCGTACCCACGTCCGGGCCGGTTGCCAGCAACCAGGGCACGGCGCCGCCGAGCAGAGTGCCGGCGGCCAGCGCCGCCGATGTTGCGGACTTCCCTCGGGCTAGACCGGGACGCAGGTCGGCGCTGGGGCCGGAGTGCGCATGGACGATGTCGACGTACCAAGCCTCGGCCGGCCCGCTGGACAGGGCTCGGCCCGCCCCCATGAGGGCCATGCCGCAGGTGAGCACCCAGGGTGTGGCGCCCAGACCCAGAAGGATGAAAGCGGTCAGGTTCAGCAGACCGGCGGCGGCCAGGACGGTGCGCCGTCCCAGGACGTCGGACAGCCCTCCTGTGGGCAACTCCAGCGCGGCGGCGGTGAAAGAGTGCGCGGCGAAGAAGCCCGCGATGGCCGCGAGGGACATGCCACGTTCGGTGAAGAGCAGGATCAGGGGCGCGATGGTCAGACCGGCCGGAAGCCAGAAGAGCACGCAGGCTGTGACATAGCGGCGACATGCGGCGCGCATGTTCAGCGGCTCGGTCACGATGCGTCCTCGCCGGTAGGCACGGGAACGGAGGCGTCCGGATCAATGTCGGGATCGTGCGGTGCGAGGGGCAGTCCGGCAACGAGGAAGACGACCTGAGCAGCGCGTGGGTCGCCCGCGTCTCGGGTGGTCAGTTCCTCCACTTTCCGATCGAGCACCTGCCGCAGCTCGGTGAGAGACTCGGGGGTCAGCCGGAGCAGCAGGTCGGATATATCCGATGGTTCCAGCCACTCTTGGCCGAGCCGCCCGGCGGCGATGTCGGCCTCATGCCGGGCAAGGGACGCCTCCAAGTGCTCAATCTGGCGCCTGCGTGCGAAGCTGACGAAGGCGCGGCTTTCCGGTGCCGCGTCCATCGCCTTGTTGCTCCAGGACGTCACCAAGTGCACCGCCCGCCAGCGGCGCTCTCGCCTGTCGCGGTGCTCAGCCTCGGCGACGAACGCATACTTCGCCAGAACCCGCAGGTGATAGCTGGTGGAAGCGGATGTCTCTCCGGTCCTGACCGCGAGTTCGCTCGCGGTGGCAGGTCCGTCCTGCCGCAGCAACCCGAGCAGCCGGATGCGGAAGGGGTGCGTGAGTGCCTTCAGCGCGGCGGCATCCTGCTCAGGTTCGAGAACGCGCTTGTGCTCTTCGCTGACCATAGCCAAAGAGTAGATCCACCAACCATCTTTCCCAAAGTATTTTTGCAAAAAATCTTTGGGAAAGATCTGCGGTGGGAACTCAGCGCAAAGGCGGGCGGCGACAACCCGGTCGAGTCAGGAACGCGGGTTTTTGGACTGAGGTTTCTGGACGGTGTTGTCGCTGGTGGCTACGGTGTCCGGAAAGGTATATCTTTCTGGACACCACGCCGAAGGTGGCTGATGACTGTTTGGGCGTACGCACGAGTCTCGACGCGTGACCAGAACCCGCAGCTCCAGCTCGACGCCCTGGCGGCCAGCGGCTACGACGAATTGGTCATGGAAAAGGAGTCGGGCAGGCGCGGTGTCGCGCGACCGGCATGGGAGGCACTCCTGGCGCTGCCCAAGACGGGCGACACCCTGAAGTTCTGGAAGTCCGACCGGTGGGGCCGCTCAGCGGGACACGTGCTGACCACGGTCAACGAGCTGCGCGACCGCGGCATCACGGTGGTGTCGCTGACAGAGAACTTCGATCTGGGCACCAAAGAGGGCCGGTTCATGTTCGCGGTCCTGGCCGCAGCCGCGGAATACGAACTGGAGCTGCGCGCCGAGCGGCAGGCCGAGGGAATCGCCGCCGCCAAGCGCCGCGAAGCCACCGGCGCCATGCTCCCCGGCAAGAAGAAGACCGGCCGGCCGCGCGCCATCGGCCCCGCCGAACTGGCCACACTACGCCGCCTGGTCGACGACGGCGCCTCGGTCACCGAAGCCGCCCGCACCCTCAAAATCGGCCGCTCCACCGCCTACGCAGCACTCGCGCGCCGCTGACCAGCAACTACCCCACCCGTATCCCGCACTCTGCCCGGCCGTGCCCCTTAGCAAGATCGTTCTCATCGATAACGGCTGTCCGCCGGTTCCTCACCCCCGGTAACCCCGCCCAGCCTGGCTCGCCAACGCCACTAGCCGTTCAGTTGCTGCTCACCGCCCCGTGGCGGAGGTCGTATGGCGGGCGCTGGATCTGCCGGCAGGAGCCGCGGTGGTGCCGTGCTGTCCCGTGAAGCCGTGGCGAGCTGCTGATGCTCTCGCGCTTGGCAGTCAGGATGACTGAACTTCGTCGAACAGGGCGAGGGCTTCGGTGGGGTCCGGGCTCACGAGGCGTTCCAGACCGGCCGTCGTGATCTTCGCCCATCTGCCGGCCCGTGCCCACATCTGTTCCTCGAAGGCGCGGACGGCCTCGTCCAGATCGTCAGGACCGGGGGCGGCGGCGACGGACTCGGCGAGTTCGGCGCCTTCCAGCATCGCGAGGTTCGCGCCCACCCCCAACGGGGGCATCAGGTGGGCGGCGTCGCCCAGTAGCGTCACCCCGGGGACGTGGGCCCACGTGTGGGACACGGGCAGGACGTAGAGGGGGCGGTGGACGAAAGCGGTGCCGTGGCGGAGGAGGTCGAGGACGGGAGTGGCCCAGCCGTCGAACAGAGCCAGCAGGCTTGATCGCACGGCCTCGACGTCGGCCAGGTCCAGGCCCACATCCAGGCCCGCGTCCGTGCCCGCGCGCCGGTTCAGGCCCATATGCCGGTCCAGGTTCGTGTGCCAGTCCAGCGGCGCGCGGAACTGGGCGAACACCTTGACGTGGCCGCCGCTGTTGCGCTGGGCGACGAGGGCGCGGTTCACGCCGTACACAGCCATGGAACCGTCGCCGATCAGCCGGCCGACGTCGGGGTGGCGGGTGTCGACATCGTCCAGGGAGGCCTCGACCGCGGTGACGCCGGTGTAGTGCGGCGTCGCGGACGAGACTGCCGGGCGGACCCGGGACCAGGCGCCGTCCGCGCCGATCACGAGGTCGAACGTCTCCTGTCGCCCGTCCGCGAAACGGACCAGCACGCCGTCCTGGGTCCCCGGCACCACCTCCGTCACGCCCCGTCCCCACTGAACGTCGAGGGGGCCGAGCAGCAGGTCACGGAGTTGCCCCCGGTCGATCTCGGGATTGGCCTGACACCCGGACGGGGTTGCCAGTCGCGAAGGACGGTTCCGTCCGCGTCCAGGATGCGCATGGCCTGCCCCTCGGGACGGGACAGCGCCTGGAACTCCGCCAGCAGCCCCGCCTTGCCCAGCGCGAGCTGGCCCATCCCTTCGTGCAGGTCGAGCGCGCCGCCCGGGGGACGGGCGTCGGGGGCGGGATCGCGTTCGAGGATGGTGACGGGGTGTCCGTGGCGGTGCAGGACGCGGGCGAAGGTGAGGCCGGCGGGGCCGCCCCCAATCACGGCAATACGGTGTCTCATGGCGATACAGTGTATTTAACTATTACGATGTATCGCAACAGTACGATGTAACCATGACTGTGTGGGACCGGCCGGAGCCGCCGACTCGCCCCGTGCCGCTCGACCGGGAGCGAATCGTTGCCGCCGCCATCGCGCTGGCCGACGAGGGCGGGCTGGAGGCGGTGTCGTTGCGCAAGGTCGCCGCCCGGCTGGACGCCGGCCCGATGCGGCTGTACGGATACATCTCCACCAAGGAGGAGCTGTTCGACCTCATGGTGGACGAGGTCCACGCCGAGATCCTCCCCGAGGAGCAGCCCGGCGACTGGCGGGAGGTGTTGCGCATCCGCGCCCACCGCACCAGGCAGGCCACCCTCCGTCACGAATGGCTGGCCGACCTGCTCGGCGGCCGTCCGACCCTGGGCCCGAACGCCCTCGCCGTGACCGAGGCCACACTGGCCGCCCTCGACGGCCTCGCCGACCTCGACACCGTCATGCGCGCCGTGGAGACTGTCAGCGCCTACCTCACTGGCGCGATCAGGCGCGAGATCGCGAATCTGCGGGCCGAGCGCGCCACGGGCCTGTCCAAGCGCGACTGGCAGCGTGCCTTCGGTCCGCATGTGAAGAGGATGCTGGCCACAGGCCGCTTCCCGGCGCTGGCCAAGGCCGTGTACGACGGCACGGAGGTGGACGCCGAGGCGTCCTTCACGACCGGGCTGGACTGGGTCCTCGACGCCGTGGCCGCCAAACTCGCCCGGCCGCCGGCGTGACGCTCAGGATTTCCAGGTGACATCCGTGGCGCCGCATAACGCCGCCAGACTGCGCACCCACCTGCTCCTCTGGTTCAGAGGCAAGCTCTGACGCCGGACGACCGGGCGGCGCTGGAAGGGCTGCGCCATCTGCAGCGGCACGCGGACTCCTAGGGGGCAGGCCAAGTACGGCAGTCACGTCTCTGACCAGGGCTTTCACGGGACCCGGGCAACGTGGGGCCGCCACGATGGCGTGCTCCGGAGGTGGCGACGGCCCGACGCGGTGCGCGGGCCATCGCCGTCGTAGCGGGTCGGTTGCGTCTCAGGCGGTGGCGGGCTGGAGGAGTTCGATCTCGATGGCCAGCACGCCAAGTGCTTCCTTCTCGGGGCCGTAGATGCGGCGGATGTCGGCCAGTTGCTGCTCGCGCGGGCTGTCGGGGTTGACGTTGGCTGGGCCCTCGGCGTCGAGCATCTCCTCGAAGTTGCCGTACCGGCTCACCCGCTTGACGCGAGTGAGGGCGTCGTCGCGGCCGCACACGAACCGGATGTGGTCGCCGGCCTTGAGGCTGCGCAGGTTCGGATAGCGCACCCGGACCTCGATGGTTTTGCGGCCAGCGGCGACCAGGTCGAAGTAGCGGCGGTAGAGGTTCATCTCGCGGGCGCGCACACCCGTGGAGCTGCGCGGGCGTGCGGTCATGATCCTGTCCAGTTCGGCGGTGGTGTAGCTGCGGCAGAAGTGCTTGGGGGCAAATGGCCAGACCATGGCGTCAACGAAGGAGTCGACATCGCCGGGCCAGGTGGTGATGTCGAGCATATGGTCGCGGGCCGATGATTCGACTCGCTTCCGTGGTCTGTGCTCGCCGCTTGCTGGGTGATGACATCGCGGGCTTCTGCGCGGCGCTGGCCGGCGGAGAAAGGGGTCGGAGCTATCGCGACCGGTGGCGCGAGCAGTTGAACAGGAACGTCGCAAGGAAATTGGGCCGGTGAGGAGTTCGAGCTGGGTGGACAGGGTCAGCAGCTCGGCGGCGTTGCGGGCCAGGCCCCTGAGTTCGTGGACTGTGACGCCGGACTTTCGAGAGGCTTTCTGCGAGCGATTATCGGGTCACAACGGACACGAACTCTCAACTGGTCATTTCTGCGAACCACACGAGCTACATCCGGGTCCGCGCGTACGCTTGCAGTGCGTCGCGGACGAACGTCGCCCCCGCGGCGTCGTCGTACATGCCAGCGAAGCGGGGGTCGTCGACGTACATGGCCCCCAGGCCTTTCACCATCTCGATCGAGCGCTCCCGGTCGCCCTCGGCGGTGGGGGTACCCGGGATCTGGCTCAGCCACTGGACATGCCGGGCAGCCAGTGACTGAGCGTGTTCCGATGTCGGAGAAACCCCGGCCTTCACCGCTGCGACCCATGCGGCGACGAGGTCTTCGGTGGCCTGCTTCCAGGCCCGCTGCTGGTCAAGGGTCTTGCCGTGCCACCAGTCGTTGCTCACTTGGAACGCGCGCTCGCCCCAGCGTGAGATCACCTCGTCCTTGTAGCGGTCGTTGAACCCCGCCAACATGACGTCCATCCGCGGTTCCGCCCCCGCCTGCAGGGCCTCGAGCGTGTGACGCACAGACCGGATCTGCCGTTCGATGCGGTCCCGTTCCTCTTCCAGCGCGGCGATGTGGGCGCGGAGCCCGTCGCACGTGTCCACCTCGTCGGCCAGGACCTCGGCGATGGCCGGCAAGCCCATGCCGAGCTGGCGCATGAGCAGGATCCGCTGTAGCCGGGCGACCGCCGCAGGGTTGTAGTAGCGGTACCCGTTCGCGCCGACCCGGGACGGGGCCAGGAGCCCCACACGGTCGTAGTGACGCAGGGTCCGGCTGGTGATGCCGGCCCTCGCCGCGAGCTCCTGGATCGTCCACTCCATCGTTCCAGTGTTACCCGCGGCGGAGCGTGGTTGCGATGATCTCCGAGCTTTCGGCGTGCAGGGCCTGCGCCGCCGTCTGCCCGGTCGCCGCCAGGTAGGTGTCGACCAGCCGGTTGCCCGCGGAGTACCCGGCGCCCATCGGCAGTCCCACCGGGGTGAGGCCGAAGCGCTCGGCACTGGGGTCGCCGTGTACCCAGGCAGTGAAGTTCTGCATGCCTGTCACGTCGAGCCCGGTGAGTACCTTGCCGAAGATCTCGTCGTCGTGCAGGTGTGGCACGCCGATGCGGGTGGGGCCGAGCTCGTCTCCGTAGAGCTGTCGGGCGAAGGCGTCGGCCAGGCCCTCGGAGACGATGTGATCGCCGACCGTGACGGTCATCGGGTCCCACACAACCCCGCCCGGGCCGAACCGCAGGTTGTGGTTGAGTTCGTGCACGGCGGTGGCCTCCAGCCGCTCCACGTTCTCAGGGAAGGGCCAGAGCGTGATCACGATGTGGCCCGAGATGCCGCCGAACCCGGTCACTCCTTGGCAGGGCCCCATGAAGTGCTCGTCACCCGGATCACCGAGCACGAACAGCACAGTGATGTCCGGGGCCTCCAGCCCCGGCGTCGCCTCCAGCAGTACGGTGAGCGCGTCGTCGAGGGCGCGTTGCATCCGCTCCCAGGCTCCGGCCGCCGCCAGGGTTTCGAGCGCGTCGAGGCAACGCTCCTCGTCGCGGTCGATGGGGAACCCGGACGCTTCGAGGTGCATGGCCACCAGGTCGACCTCGCCGGGGTAGTAGCGGTACATGCCCCTGGTGGGCTCCAGCATCGAACGCAGCAGGTCAACGCGGTCCGCGACCGGGGCCAGCAGGATCCGCCTCATGGCGGAGTAGGTGTCAAGAACAGTGATCGACATGGCCCCGATGCTAGAAGTTGACGCAGCGTCAAGGTCAACCAGCGGCGCCTTTCGTCGAGGTACGGCTGGCATGCCGTCATGACCGGCGATTCGCCGCTGCGATGGACTCACGCAACCCTGCTGCCGTGCCGCCTGCGCTCCGGCTCACGCAAGAACGCCCACTACGCCGCCTTCCGCGAGGTCGGGCGCGTGATCAGTACCGTCCAGCTGCTGCGGTACCTGTCGGACGCGCCGCTGCGCCGGCGGGTGATCGCGGCGAGGTGGTGTCGCACCGGCTCGACCGCGACACCGAGTTCGCCTGCCGCCGCTGCGGCGCGCGGCAGCGCGGCCGATGGGTGGCGGCCGGGCCAAGCCGCTGTGCAAGAGCTGTTTCCGGGCGTTGCCCGATCACACCGGCCCGGCAGCGAGCTGACCAGCCGGGACTGGGTTGAGCGCGCAGCCAAGCGGGGCGTCCTGTTCGGTATCAACCTCGCGATAAGTCCCGCCTCGCGTAGCCGAAGGCGGCTCACGTGTCCTCGAGGGTGGCCAGGTGGGCCGTGACGTCGTCGGCGAAGTGGGCGAGCAGGCGGCCGAGGTCTGCGCGGTCCTGCTCGGACCAGTGGGCGATGGCGCCGGTGAACCAGCCGATGAGCGTGCGCGCGTAACGGTCGGCGGCCGCTTTGCCCTCGTCGGTGGGCTCGATGAAGCTGACGCGGCGGTCGTTGGGGTCGCCGATGCGGCGGACCAAGCCGCGCCGCTCCAACTGCTGGACCTGCCGCGTGACGTGGGGCTGGACGAGCTGCATCTGTTCCGCGATCTCGCTGATCCGCAGCGGCTTGCCGGCGAGATGTACCGAGGCCAGGACGGAGAACGCCGGCCGATCCACCTCGACCCCGGCGGATTTCATGGCGTGCTCGGTCAGGCGGCCGCGGCTGATGGCGTTGCTCAGCTGCGCGAGGCGGGGCATCACGGCCAGTACCTGGTCGTCGTCTCCACCGACGGGACTCTTGGGTCCGGCGTTCATCGCAGCTCCAGTTGCATACTTAAAACATGTATCTATATGGTGGGGTCTGCGGTCATGCTTCGAGGCCGCATCGCACCTTCAATAAGGATACCTAAAGCATGCATCTATTTCCTGGTGTACGTCTGACGAGGAAGGATTCCTGATGAACCGCAGGGTCAACCGTAAGATCCTCATCTCCGGGGCCAGCATCGCCGGCCCGGCGCTCGCGTACTGGCTGGACCGCTACGGCTTCGAGGTCACCATCGTCGAAAAAGCCTCCCACCTGCGCGGGGGAGGGTACGCCATCGACATCCGCGGCACCGCCCGCGACGTCGTCGAACGGATGGGCGTACTCCCACGTCTCCGGCAACTCCACGTGGACACCCGCCAGATCACCTTCCTCGCCCCCGACGGCACCGTCCTCGCCAGCCTGCGCCCGGAGGCCTTCACCGGCGGCACCGAGGGCCTCGACCTCGAAGTACGCAGGGGCGACCTGGCCGACTGCCTCTATGACCAGGTCAAAGACAAGGTCGAGCTCCTGTTCAACGACTCCATCGCCACCCTCGACGACCGCGGCGGCCACGTGGAGGTCACCTTCGACAGCGGCGTCCGGCGCACGTTCGATCTGGTGGTCGGCGCCGATGGGCTGCATTCCCACCCCCGCGGCCTGGCCTTCGGCCCGGAGGAGCGCTACCACCGCTACCTCGGCTTCTGCTTCGCCGGCTTCACCATGCCCAACGACTTCGGTCTCGAGCATGAGGGGGTGCTATGGAACCTTCCCGGCAGAGCGGCCGCCCTGTACGCGCACGAGCCCGGCGAGCCGATGCATGGCTTCCTGACCTTCGCACAGGATGAACCGCCCTTCACGGCCTTCCGCAGCCCGCAGGCACAGCGCGAGCTCGTGGCTTCGACGTTCCCCGACACGGTGTGGGCGATCCCTCGGATGGTGGCGGCGATGCGTGCGGCCGAGGACCTGTTCTTCGACGTCGTCAGCCAGATCCACATGCCTGCCTGGTCCACCGGCCGCGTCGCCCTTGTGGGCGACGCGGCTTACGCGACGTCGTTCATGTCGGGTCAGGGGTCGAGCGTGTCGCTGGTGGGCGCGTACGTCCTGGCGGGCGAGTTGGCCACCCACGGTGACCACGTCACCGCTTTCGCGGCGTACGAGAAGATGGTCCGCGACTTCGTGGAGCAGAACCAGGCCCTCGCCACGGAGGGCGGGGGCGTAGTCGCCCCGCGCACACGGCAGCGCCTCGACGCGCGTAACGCGATGTTGCGCACCCAGACGGCGCTACCGTCCGGCACCGAGGGCCGCGCCGCCAACACCGCCCTCGTCCTGCCCGACTACGAGCGTGCACTCGGGAGCTAACCCGCGGCCAATTGGTGTCGATGGGGGTCAGCCCACATGACCCCAAAACCCACATTGGGATGATCTTGAAGTGGGTACCGCGATCGACCGGCTGATGGCCCACCGCGACGTCGGCGTCCGGGAGAAGACCCTCAACCGCCTCCTGTACGAGACCGCCGCGCGCGCCCTCAACATCGAGAACCTGGACCTGACCGCCCGCCAGGCGCGGGTCAAGGCCAAGGGCGCCCGCGCCAAGACCCGCCGCCGCGGCCAGACGCGCGAGGACGTCTATTGGGACGTTGGCTCAGCCCAGCTACTACCCCGCCTGCTCAAAGGCCGCAGTCGCCAGCCGCCTTGGCTGGACCTGCTTGGCCGGTAGCGCGTTACCGGCAGCAGCACCGCCGCGCCCCAGCCTGCGACAGCAGGTCAGCAATTCAGCGGGCAGGAGCGCCTATCAGAAAATCGCTTTCGAATCTGATGCGGGAGATCCCTATTTCCCAGATAGGAAACGATCTTCTCGCGTGAACGATCAGACCGGCTCATCAGCTCCAAACCCGGACCGTCAGGTTGGGGGACGCGGCGACCGCCCGCTCCAGTCGCAGGTGCTTTTGCCGATCGACGTAGGTGTGGAGTGCGTGACCGCGCCTGATGACAGCAGCACGACATGCTGGAGGCCGGCCTGCCGTGCGGCTTGGAGGAAAGCGTCGCCCTCGTTGTGGACGGGAAACAGGAATGCCCGGTCGGCTCCGTCCAGCACCGGGGGGAGAGTCTCCGGTTGGGTCAGATCGCCGGCACGACTTCGACCTCGTCCGGGAATGAATGATTGCTGGGGTTTCAGGTCATGACGCGCACCTTCTCGCCCGCGTCGAGCAGCTGGCGGACGACGTGGGCGCCCACGTTTCCGGTGCCACTGGTTACGACAAATCCCTTCTTCAGTGGGCCGACGAGGCACTAGGCCTGGATGAGGCCGAGTTGCTGCAGCTGTGAGTAGACGTCGACGACTCCCCAGATGTCGGCGACCTGGCCGTCGGCGAAGCGGGCGATGAAGATCTCGTTGTAGGTGACGGATTTACCGGTCGGAGGCATGCCCCGGTATTCACCGGAGTTGGTCCCGGTGACCGTCTGCCGAGCGACGATCTTGTCTCCGTCGGCGAGCAGGTCTTCGACCGTTACGTGAATGTCGGGGAACGCGCGCAGGAGGATCTCCCATACGCGCTTTTGTGCCTGCACCGCGGTCACGCCAGTCCGCTCAGCCGTGTGGAACCGCCCGTCCGGGTGAATGAACTCGTCGATCGCCTTCGAGATGACCTCCAGATCGCCGCTGTTGATGGCGTCGTGGAAGCGGTGGTACGTCTCCTTGTTGCGTGCTTCCTGGGCTGTTGACATGTCGCCTCTCCTTGGATCGAGACGGTGCGGTCATAGATGCCCGCAACGGGACGCCTGGCGGTGAAACCAGCGTCTCGGTGGTTACGACGACATAGCCCCTCGGATTGTGAGGTGGCGCCAACTTCACATTCGAAGAGGATGTCTCGTCGAGTTGGCGAGAACGGATGCGATCAAGGGAACCGCAACACCATGACCACCCCATCCGATCCGGGTCTGAGCGCGATCATGAGCGGAGTCAGCTCATCGGTCTCGCGTACCGGCTCCTTCGCTCCCTGTCCGAGGCAGAGGATCCTGTCCAGGAGACTTATGCCCGCTGGTACGCCATTAGGTCCCCCGGCACCTGGCTGACCCGCATCTGACGCCGAACGCGAACAGCTGCGCGCCGAACGACTGGCCCGCGGCGAGGCCCACGACTATGGCCTGTGGGACGACGAAGACTGAGCCGCGATCACGGCCACCACGGCGAGCATCTCGGACGATGATCTCGCCGAGCTCAACGTGGGCGTTGCTATTCGGATCAGGATGCCAGGGGTCGAGCGCTCGATAGTCAAGGCGGGCGACGCTGGGGTCAGGGCGTCGCCGCTCGTGCCCGGTAGTTCAGTTCTGTGAGCGACGGGGCACGCGTCGCCCTGAGGAGGTGGAGCGGGAAAAGGAGCTATGGCAACGCAGCAGCCACACCGCTGCGATAAGAAGATCAGCGGCGATCAGTGCGGTGATCCACGTTGGATTGAGTCTGGTCGAGTTGTCGCAGTGCGTGGGAGAAGTCGGCGGCGTTCGGGTGCCGCTGGCTTCGGCCAAGGTGCCGGCGGCCGGTGGACGGGAGCGCGGCCGTGATCATGGCGGCGGTCGCCGAAACCGCCATGAGCGGGCCGACGACGAGGGCGACCATTGCGACGGATGGTGGCCCTCCCGCCACAAGGTATTGCGCGCTGACGCTCAAACCGTGCAGAGCCGCCGTGCCGCCGGTTGCCATGATCATCCAGCGTCCGGCCATCTTGTGCTGGAACAGCAGCAGCGCGCCCGTGGCGAGCAGGGCCGCCTCCACGATGCCCACTGCCAGATTCACCGCGATCAGCTTGGTCGGCGCAGACGGGTCTGGGAGGAACCCGACAAGCAAAACGATCATGTACAGGAGCTCTGGAAGGCACAGGAATGCCAGCGTTGCCGCGATGGTCGCTGTGCCGTCGCTGTCCGACGTGCCGCGGGCCGACCGGGCCCGCCGGGTCTTGATGTCGCGGTAGCAGTACGTAGCGGCCGTCAGGACAGTCAGCAGGTAGTAAAGGGGCATCATGTCGGATAAAGCGCGTCCCTGCTCAAGCAATTGCGGGATCCACAGGACGCCGCCGACAGTGAGCGTTGTGGCCACGTAACCTGCCCCGCGCGCCAGGCTTCTGGAGCACGGCGTGAGTGCCGCCGTCAACACTAGGGCAGCCCCCAGGACGAACAGGTATGCGAAGATAGTGTTGTCATAACCGGCTATGCCATGCCGCTCACTGAGCGGCAGAGTGATGAGCAGCACGAGCAAGACCGCCGGGGGGCCGAACCGCTCCAGCGTTGCGAGGCCTGTGCCCGCGGGCGGGCCACCAGGGGGTGCCGAGCTCTTCACCGCCCGGGGTGGAGCCACAGGCGGGAGCGGAGTCGTGCCTACCTTCGTGGGGGGTGGGGTGGACTCCTCTGACGGTGGAGGCTCGGGTGCACGGTCGAGCCGTCGCAGTGCCTGGGAGAGGTCGGCGGCGGTCGGGTATCGCTGGGCGGGGTCCTTGCGCAGCAGGGTCAGCACGAGGTCGTCCCAGGCGGGTGGGATGCCCTGGGCCACCGAGCTGGGCGTGGGGGGCTCCTGGGTGAGGTGAGCCGACAGGTAGCCCACGGTGTCGGGTGACTGGAACGGCAACCGGCCTGTGGTCAGCTCGAAGAGAAGGCAGCCGAGCGCGTACAGGTCGCTGCGCGGTTCTGGGAAACCACGTGCCTGTTCGGGGGCCATGTACGGGGGTGTGCCCACGATGAAGCCGGTCTGGGTGAGTCGGTCGGCGGTCGCGTAGGGGTCGGCCGCCCGCGCGACGCCGAAGTCGAGGACCTTCACGGTGCCGGAAGGCGTGATGAGGATGTTGGACGGCTTGATGTCGCGGTGCATGATGCCGGCATCGTGGGCGTCAGTCAGTGCGTCGCATATCTGCGCGCCCCAGCGGGCAGCGTCGGGCAAGGTGACGACGCCTTGGCGCAGCATCGTGTCCAGGCCCTCGCCTCGGACCCGCTCCATCACCAGGAACGGGACCCTGTTGTCTCCGGTGCCGGTCTCTCCGAGGTCGTGGATGGTCACGATGTTGGGGTGCTGCAGCTGGGCGGTGATCCGTGCCTCGCGCAGGAACCTGGCGCGTGCCTCGTCACCGCGGCTTCCGCCGCCGGCGAGCAGGGAGATCACCTTGACTGCGACGGGCCGGCCCAGTGTCTCGTCCTGCGCTTCCCATACTTGCCCCATGCCGCCTTCGCCGAGCTGTCGCACTAACCGGTAACGGCCCCCAAGGAGCTTGTCTTGCACTGTTACGCCTCTCCCGTTTTCGAATCTTCGAGTTTTCTGTCGAGCCGACCGGGGGCTCGGTCCAGAACGCGGTAGACGGTGGCGCGGCCGATGGAGAACACTTCCATCAGGTCAGCGATGGTGTACTCGCCGGTGGCGTGCATCCGCACCAGTTCGGCTTGCTGGCGGGTGGTGAGCTTGGGCTGACGCCCCTTGAGCTTGCCCCGAGAGCGAGCAATCGCCATGCCCTCCCGGGTGCGCATCTTCAGCAGGTCGGCTTCGAACTCGGCGAACACGGCGAGCATGTTGAAGAACATCTTCGACATCGGGTCAGCGGGGTCGTAGATGCTGCCGCCGAGCGACAGGCGGATGCCGCGGGCAACCAGGGTGTCGCCGATGTCGCGAGCGTCGGGGACCGAGCGGGCGAGACGGTCGAGTTTGGGGACGACCAAAGTGTCGCCGGCACGTACGGCCGCGAGGGCTTGGTCGAGTCCGGGCCGGGCGCGGTTGGTGCCGGTGAGTCCCTTGTCGAGATAGATCCGGTCGCCCGCGACGCCGAGCGAGGTGAGGATCTCGCGTTGGGCGGCGAGGTCTTGCAGGACCGTCGAGCATCTGGCGTAGCCGATCAGTTCTGCCACCCGGGCAGCGTACCGTTTAGGCCCCCATCACCGGACAGTTTCGTGGACCACCTATCTGAGATGGCATTGCCGCAGGTCGGTCGTCCCGATGCTCGCATCCAAGGATGTCTCGCTGAACGTTCCTCTAACGGACATGACCAGGCTGCGAAAGGCGGTCTGATCTTGCTCGGGGATCTCCTCCACATAGGATGTCGCCGAACGCGGCCTTCCATAAGGTGACGCCGCCCCTTGGAAGAAGCATCCATGGACGACATAGTCGCCCGCATCCGATCCAAACTGGCCGTTGCCTGTACGGAACCCGTTCCCCGCCCGCGGACCTTCGTGCGGGCGCCCGGCGGTCAACGCTTGGGCACCCCTCTCAGCGAAGAACGAGTGGTCGCCTACGAGACAAGACACGGCGTCCGTCTTCCCCATAGCTATCGGACGTTCCTGCGCGAGATCGGCAATGGGGGCATTGGACCCGACTACGGACTACTCCCGCTGACTCGTTGGTCTGCCCACGACATCCCTACCGCCGGTCAGCAGCTTGGGCGCGCCTTCGCGCTGGAGCCGACCGACTCCGTCGCCGCTGATTGGGCTCGGCTCCGCGACGTGCAGAACAACTCGTACGCCGGCACCCACACCGTTGTCCATCGCGGCTGCCTGGAGATGACGCTGCTGGTCATCTCAGGACCCGCCCGAGGTCGGCTCCTCGACGCCAACCTCGGAGACCTTGCCGCACCTCCGGTCTTCCATCCCCAGCCAGACTTCCTGACCTGGTACGAGCATTGGCTCGACACCCTGCCGGAGGGTGAGCTCGTCCCCGACTTCCGCGACCAGATACGCGGCAGTTCCGAGGCGCTCATCGAGATCCTGACCGCCTCGGGTTCCCCCGGCGAACGACGAGCCGCCGCCTACACCCTGGGCGGGCGTCAGCCCCTTACCGATCACGCCCGGAACGCGCTCGTCCAGGCCCTGGCCGACGACCCCGACCGGGGAGTGAGAATGGACGCGGCACGGACTCTGGCCGAGCTCGACAGCAATACTGCAGACGTGCTGGCTTCGGCACTCAAGGATCCGGACCACTGGGTTCGACGTCGAGCCCTGGTCTACCTGCTCCAGGTCAGCAACGACGAGACCACCCATGGGTCGGCAGCCCGCGAGCTTCTGCAGGACAAGAACCCGAACGTTCGGATGGCTGCAGCAGATCTTCTTGGCCGTGCTGGGTGGACGTCCTGCGGGCACCAGTGATCCGGGGCCGGAGGCGCGGCCCTCATCCGACCGGTGCCGTGTCAGAGGAAGCGGCATCGGTCTGGGTCGTTCGCTGCCGCGGGAGAAGCGGGCCGAGGTGCAGGTGGCGGTTCATGTCCAGCTCGAACCTGCCGTAGATCTCCTTGTCTGGACACCTTCGAGTGACGCCCTACCTGGTTCAAGATCACGTCATGGCTGGACCCCGACTTCGGTCCCGGCCTGGAGGGGCTGGGGCCGATCGACGCCCGCCAGGCCGCGCTCAGATCTCCGGTCAGCCGTCGAAGAGCTGGGCGACGGTGACCTTCTTGACCCGGTCGTAGCTGTCGACGATCAGGTACCAGTAGTCGTCGGCACCTGCAGGGTGATGGGGCTGTAGTCGTAGAAGCCGCCGTGGTACTGGTAGGCCTCCTCATCGAGGTACGCCTGGTATTCGTCGCTGTCCATGAGGCAGACCCGGGCGGTCGAGCCGCGCCAGTCCACCTCAAAGCAGGCGCCGGCGCCGGTTTCTCCGAGGTCCCAGTACAGATGCCTCACAAACCATTAGTAGCTGGTCATGCGTCGGCCGGGAAGCCGCCTGCCGATGATGACCCGTTCCCCTGGAATTGCCGGTGTCGCCGCGTACGCTGCCCTTTAGTGGCCGCACGCGCTGGCCCGCTTCCGAGTCATCGCCGCCCACGTCGGCGGTGGCGACGAGGACAAGGTTCCCCCGGGAATCGCGCACTGTGAGACGACGCTCCGCCACCTGGTCGAACCGATCCCTGGCGGGGTGACGTGGGCACCCTCGCCGGACGGGACTCAAGATGACCAAGGGCAACGGCCGCAATGAAGATCAGGGCGCGCATGGCCGCCACCGGCGAGGCATACAACGCCGCCCGCCGCGCTCTCGACCGTGACCACCTTCCGCCCCACCTCCCGCTCTTCGACGACACGACGCTGCCCGAGGGCGAGCGCCTGGTCGTCGACGGTCTGCGGGCGCTGGCGGCCGAGGGCGAGCCGCTGGCGGTGCGCATGGCCGAGCCGGACCCGGAGGTGGTCGAGGCGCGGGTGCAGGCCGAGGAAAAGGGCGTCCGCCCGCAGTGGCAAAGGCGGGCGTCGGTGGAGGCCGCCGTCGACGGCTACGTGCTGCGCGAGACCCCGTACGGGCCGAACCGCTCCGGCTACACCGCGACCAACCGCGGGCCCCGGGTGCCGGTGCCGGTGCGCGCGGCCGACGGCACCGTGACCGTGGTGGCGATGCCCGAATGGGCGCGGCTGCACGACGGCCGGTGGATCTGGGCGCACACCGGCTGGCCGGTGGATGCGCCCGGGGCGATCGTGGACCCGCCGCAGGAGTTCGCGCCGGCGCCGGGGCTGCGCTGGCAGGTCGCGGTCTGGCTCGACCTCGGGCACAACGAGGGGAAGGTGATGGGCGAGGACCACGGCGGCAGCACCTCCGGTTGGCAGACGGTGGGCTGGTGCTCGACCCGGGACGACGCCCGCTTGATCGCCCGCGCCCCTCCACCGCGCCCGGCCCGCGCCCGGCCTCCCCGCACCGGTCCGAGATCCCCGAGCCCGCCTGGTACGAGCGCCAGGGCAACCCGCCGAACTCATCGCTGATCGTGTGGACCGGCACCAGCTGGAGGACCCTGGTCTGGACCGACTGGCAGACCGGGATCATCGCCCAGAATCTCGGCATCGGGGTCGGCGGCCCGTGCGAGTGGGCGGAGGCATGGGGGCCGCGCCACCCCGACCGAGACATGCACGACTGGACCCAGGAAGGCCGCGAGCTGCGCGAGCGGTTCCCCGAGCCCACCTTCGAGGAACGCATCCAGCGCATCAACGCCGCGCGCCCCGCCCGTGAGGATGCTCTGGTGGACGCACTCGCCGAGCGGGGCGGCCTCACCCGGGAGCAGGCGGCCGCCCGCCTGGCTCAGGGCGGGGAGAAGTACCGCGAGCTTCTCAACGTGGGGCAGGCCAGCATCGCCCGCGCCCTGAACACCGCCCGCCGCGCTCTTCCCGAGGGCCCTGAGCGCACCGCGATCCGTCACGCCCTGGACGACCTCACCGTCCGCCACTTGCCGCCTGCCGACGCGGAGCGCATCGCAGGCGCCCGGCTCAACAGTGAGATCGAGGCAGAGCGGGCCCCCGAAGTGACCGCCTGGTGCCGCCGGGCCGTCGCCGAGTACATCGCGCCCGCCCCTGACCCGGTCGCGGCTGGCATCGACGGGTTCCGTCCTCAGGACACCTGACGAGCCGAGCAATTCCCTGCACGACCGAACCCCCGGCCCGGCCCGGGGGTTTCGCTTTTTCCAAGGTCGTTTGAGGCAAGCCGGGTTGGCGTGTGAGATAACGCGAGAGACCGTAGCGCGGCGATCCTGTCGGCGCTCCGGCGTACAACGGCGTCATGGACACATTCGAGGTGAACGTCACGGCTCACTCCAACCGCGACCTGACGTCGCAGGAGTTCGACCGCCAGGTGGAACTCATCAAGCCGTACATGGCCTGGGATCAAGGCTCCTGGGCATGGCGGACGCGGCTCAGCGGCTCGGACGGCGAGCACGCCGCCAGAGTCCTCAACACGCTGTTCGAGGCCGCACGGGTGTACGGCACCGCCGTGACGGTGCAGCCGGTCCCTGCGGCGCAGGCGGACGGGACCGCCGTTCCCGGCTGACGAGCTGGACGGCCCCCACCTGGTCCCGAGCGTAGGGTGAAGGTGTGAACTCCGGCGGCGGCACGTCGCGGTGCTGCGCCGAGTGCGGGTGCGCCCTGGCTGCGGGCGCTCGCGCCGACGCCCGGTACTGCTCACCGGCCTGCAAAACCCGCGCCTGGCGGCAACGTCGCGCCGCTGGCCGCTCGCCAGCCGTGACGGCTAACCGACCGGATCCTGCCGTCCCGCGCCTTATTTCAACGTGCGCCCCCGCCAGATCGTCATCCGCGATCACGGGCCAGGCTTCCCACCTGACCTGCTTGCGAATCTGAACAGGGGACAGGCCCAGCGCTTCCGCACTGGACGGACCGAGCGCGGCCGCGGGCACGGACTCGGCCTGACCATCGTGCTCGGCCACGCCCGCATCATCGGGGCAACCCTCCAGTTCGCCAACCCGGTCGACGGTGGTGCGAGCGTCACCATCACCCTGCCCGATTGAGGTGCCCAACATAGGCGCCGACCTGCCCCTGGCCAACGCCCCCGACGCCTGGCACCGTCGCCAGGCGGCCGGGCTGATGCACGGTTGATACACGGTCAAGCCCGGGCGGAGACGCGGCCACGGCCGGACGGACACGTGGGTGGCCCACCGTGTTCGGCATGCGACGTTCCTTCGTGCTTCTCCTGCTGGCGAGCGCCCTGTCCGGCTGCGGAACCGTACCGCCCGTCTCCGGCGCCACCGTGCCCGCCGTACCCCTGCCGTGGCCGGCAGAGGGACAGGCGGCGGTCGAGGTGGAGGGCGTGGGCCGCCTGGGCGTCAGCGGCGACCCCGACCCGCTGCCCATCGCCAGCGTGACGAAGGTCATGACCGCCTACGTGATCCTGCGCCGCCATCCGCTCCGGCTCGGCGATGACGGCCCGCTTATCACCGTGGACCGTACGGCCGCCGACGAGTCCTACGTGCCGCAGGAGTCCACCGCCCCGGTCAGGGAGGGCCAGCGGGTACGGCTGCGCCGTCTCCTGGAGCTGATGATGGTGCCGTCGGGCAACAACGTGGCCCGCCTCCTGGCCCGCTGGGACTCCGGTTCCCAGGAGCGCTTCGTCGAGCGGATGAACGCCACCGCCCACCGCCTGGGCATGGCCGCCACCACGTACACAGGCGCCAGCGGCAACGAGGACAGCACCGTCAGCACCGCGGCCGACCAGCTCAAGCTGGCCAAGGAGGCCATGCGCGACCCAGTCTTCCGCGAGGTGGTGGCCCAGGCCGACACGGCCGTCCCCGGCGACGCGAGAAGGCTGCCCAACACCAACACGCTGCTGAACAAGCACGGCGTCATCGGCATCAAGACCGGCTCCGGCACCGTCGCGGGCGGCAACCTGATGTGGGCCTCCCGCGTACGAGGCCGCCTGGTGCTCGGGGTGATCCTCGGCCAGGTGGCGAACACCAACCCGATCGCCGCCAAGGCGGCGGCGCTGGAGGCGGGTGGGAAGATGAGCGCGGCGGTCGAACGGTGGCTGCTCAACCGGCCGGAGCCCCGCCCCACCACCCCTCGCCCTGCCGAGGCGGTCGGCCCCGCTCTCTGGTGAGCCGTCAAAGCCCGTCCCAGGCCCCGCTCACATGATCGGCAATCCAGGGGTCCAGAGCGCCGCCCACGTACAAGATCACTGGATGGCGCGATGGGGCCTCCAGATTCGCGGCACCCGGCGGCACCGTGACCGCTCGGCCGTGTGGGGCGGTGCGTGGCCAGGGGGCGGGATCTCGCCGTGGAGTGTCTGCCAGATCCAGAGCGAGCGGCCGACGTTCCCGGCGATCACGGGGCTGAGCCCGGACGGCCGTGCGGGGCCGGGGGAGTAGAAGAGCCACGCGGCGACGACCACGCTTGTGGACGTCTCGGCCTCGGCCAGGACGCGGGCCTGGTAGCCGGGGACGTCGAACACGGCGCTGGGAGCGCATGCGCCGTGCGCCAGCTTGGCCACGGTGAACAGGCCGTCGCGCAGGAGAACGAGGGCGGCCGGCTGCTCGGGCGTGCGGCCGACCTGACCGCAGGCGGCGCATGTGTACGACGCGGCGGCCTGGCGGAGACGTTCGAGGTCCTCAGCGGGGACCAGCGCGGCCACCTCCGGAGCTACCAGCAGACCCTCCATGAAGCCGCCCCGCGAGCGTGAGAACCGACCTGCGGGCAGCGTACGCCCGGCGGCGATCGGGCTGCCCGTCGAACTCGACGGTGACCGACAGCACGTCCCAGTCCGGGGTGTAGGACCGGCCTCGCACCTCACTGGTGACGGTGTAGAAACTGCGGAGCACCTCGTAGTCAGGTATCGGCGTCCCTACCCCTCCCTGGAACCCGGATGCAGATCCCGCACCGACGGGAGCCCCGGGTACATGAGACGCTTCGCGTAGTCCCTGCTGCGGTCCAAGGGCGGCGGCGGCCAGCCGGTCAGCACCTCCGCGAGCGTGATCGGCTCCCCGTGAGGCTTGCGCCGCATGACCGATCCGGCCCGCTCGAACAGCCTGCCGTTGGAGTCTGAGGTCTCAAGCACGAGTGCGTCGCCTTCGAGGCGCATCCACTCTGGCTCGGTGATCACAAGGAAACGGATGACCCGGTCGGCATGCCAGCGACCGGTCGGAGAGGCGCCGCGGACGTGGGTCTCGTATTGGCCGTACTCGCGCACCCAGGAGTCGAGCAGTTCCTGCTGGGCTTCCGGCTCCGGGTAGCTGACCACCCGCAGATCTTCCCTCGGCAAGGGTGTCGGCGACCGCCCGGACGGTCTCGACGTCGATGAGCTCGTGAATGCCGCCGCGGCTGCGCGAGGCGTACCCCTCCGAAACGAGCGTGGTGCGTAGATGCCCATACTGGATGGCGAGCGCGACGAGACCGTTCGGCCTGCGAGCGATATGCCAGGCCAGCGACCTGCGGAAACGGCTGGTCCCCACATTGCCGTGCGGGTCGGGTGGGATGATCTGATCGCTCAGCCCGCGGGCCTCCGCCTCTGCGTTCGCCCAGACGATGAAATCCTCGATGCGCGTTCTGAACGCGGCAGGTTTGAGCGAGCCCGTGCGTGACCGGGTCGCGTGTAGGTCGTGGGCGTCGTGGCCGAACAGCAGACCACTTCGGGAACCATGCGCTCCAGAACCCGGATGGCTTTGACAACCGGCGTGATCGCCACCCAGGGGACGTCACGTTCCGTCCCGGCGGATCGATGGTTGCCGTGTTCGTCGACGGAGGTCTTGTATTCGTGGCCGCGGATCAGATGCCGTCCGACGTTGCCGTGCTCGTCTGGCTCGGGGTCAGGGCAGCATCCCGCCCGCAGGCCAAGCACTACTGGTGCAGGGGTGTTATTCCAACCATGCCCAACTCCCCGCTCAAGGAGGTGGATGGGGCCAGCAATCTGATCGCCGGCCTTGGGACCGTGTCGCCCGAACGTCCGCTCATGCCAAAGACCCGGGAGTCTGGCTCAGTCTGGTGGGAGGGACCACCAATGCCCAAAGTGAGGGTTGCTCACCGCTCGAGTACCTCCCCTATCCATAGGGTATTTCCTGTGTTTGACTGAGCGCGCACTGGCGGGGATCCATGTTGCTCTTGAGGGGTGGGTGCTCGGGTCCATGGTTCGCGACGAACCGTTCGGTCTTGCCGCGATAGGAGCGACGTCGCAGTTCGCGGCCCTGGAGCCGATCTGGGCGGGAATCAGCTCGGCGAGACAATTGCGTGCTCTGCTTGTTTTTGGCGCTTTGTTCAACGAGCGCGTCTTCGTCCATGACACGCAGCTGATCGACAACCCCAGGGTCGTCGGTGATTTCGGCCGGGGCGATCTGCGAGGGATCAACTTCTATCGGCTGCTCCGTGAACTCGTCGCGGCCAAAGTCGTGGCGGTGGGGCTCCGCAATGACACCTACCTTCGCCTGGAGGACCGGCGCGTTCCGGTCAATTCCCTGGCCGATGTGTTGAGCAGCTGGAAGAAGAACAGCCCGGATGGCAGCGGGTGGGTCATCTCTCCGATCTCCGAGACGCGGGAGAGGATGGTCGCTGACCTTGACGGGGTGCTCGCCGCCGACGGTTCCATCGTCGTTCCCTACGACCACGCACTGGCGAAAGACGGCTTCATGCGGCAGGTTCGCGCGGCGGCGAACTCAGCGGACTCGGTTCTAGCCGGGCTGTTGGCTCAGCAGCCGAGTGAGCTGCGCCGCCGTTATGACGAGATCTTGGCTCAGCCACAGTTCTCGCACGCTCCGGTCTTCGCCTTGCTGCGCGACTCCGGACTACCGGTCTCAAGTCCGCTCGTTCAGATTCATGGCCTGTTCGACGAGACAGCCCACGCCGACCTCTTCAACGCCCGAATTCTGGGCTCCGACTGGGACTCGGGCCAGAGCACGGGCCTGGCCGAGGCCGTTCTCGCCGGTGACAGGACCGAGCGGAGCAGAGCCGACTCCCGGCTGGGCTCGGCCGAGTTGATGGAGACGGCCTACCGTATGGTCGAGGGCCCGCCACCCGATCTCCTCGCCATGCTTCGCCTCGAAGAGATCATGGAACTGCGCGAGCGGGCCGCCGAGCTGTTCGAGATCCAGTCGTACTTCGAGGCCCGCGACGTCGAGACCGCGGAGAACGTGCTAGAGACCGCGCTGGCCGACTGCGCGGCAGATCACTGGCAGCGCATCTGCGAACACATCCGGGCGACCCGCCCCCACCAGACGGTCGAGCCGACCAGGCTCGGTATCTTCCTGCGTCGCAAGCTCCCGCGGCTCGCGCGGGTCGCGGAACGCTGGGCGACGTCCGGTCTGTCTACGCTCACCGAGGTGGCGATCAGCGCGGTGCCACTGGTCGGAGGCGGAATTAGCGACGACCTGAAACAGCGAATGGTGAGCCGTGCCACCCTGGAGTTCGTGTTCTTCACCGAGTCATCGCGCATGCGCGAGCTGCGGGACTTCTCCCCTAACCGCAGCTGGATCTCACCCAGCACACGTTCGATCGAGGGCCGCTGAACCAATGCCCGCGACGACCAGGCTCGTCGAGAGCGACGGGTTCCGGTGGACGGTTCGGCCCGATAGCGGCGATCGCATGGGCCCCGGCCCGCACGAACAGGACATCTGGCGCCTGCTCCGCTCGTTCGGCGCCGCGGACGCCGTCTTCGTCGACGTCGGCGCCCATGTCGGCCACTTTGCCATCCGCCTGGCCGGATCGTTCTCTCAGGTCGTTGCGATTGAACCGAACCCGGCCGCCGTGGACGTCCTGCACGCCAATCTCCGGCTCAACGGGATCGGCAACGTCACCATCCATCCGGTGGCGGCCCACGATGCCCCGGCCCGCTTGCGCTTGTGGGATCCCTTCAACGTAATGGCAGGCCCATGTACCCGCAGCCTGGCACCCGATGAACCCGCGGCCCCACCCATCGACTGCATTCCCTCGACCCTGTTCACGGCGGACCGCCGCATTGGCGCCTTCCTGGCCGAGACGGACGGGGTTCCGATTGACACCCTCATGGCGGGTTCCAAGGAACGGGTGGCCCTCATGAAAGTCGACGTCGAGGGCCAAGAGGCGAAGATTCTCGCGGGAGCCGCCGCCACCATTCGAGCGCACCAGCCGACGCTCCTGATCGAGATGCACGACCCGATGTACGGCCCGCACATCAGGCATGAAGTCGTCGACCAGCTGAGTCGACATGGCTACTCGTGGTGCGAGTTCTCGCTCTACCAGAGGTCGAAGATGACGCCCTCGGAGATGTGCCCCTACATCTACGCCGAGCCCGCTCACCAGAACCGTGCTGACGAGTTCCGCCGTTTCGCCGACCATGTCAATAAGGATGCCGCCTCACGCTGGATCACTGCGCCTTGAAACGTCCAGCACGATGAGATTCATCTGTTCCCGTCGAATCCAGCACAGCGCGTCGAAGTCGCCGATGGCAGCCTTGGCTAGCCCCGCCCCCTTGTCGATATCCCGCAGGCCACCGGACTCCAGGTCGGTGGAGATAAACTCCAGCCAGTCCACCACGAAGCGAGCCGCCAGAGGATCTTCCTCGTGCAACGCTCGCAGAGCATCGGCAGCCGGCTCGGCCAGCAGGATCTCGAAGTAGCCTTTCATCGAGCTAGCTCCCGCCTCAGGTCGTTCAGCCGAACGGCGGTCAGCCCCATTCCCAGCTCTGCGATCAGCCGCAGCCCCAGCACGCGATCAGCCGCATCCACCGAAGCCCGCAGCGCATCCACCCCGGCCAGCGCCACGACGTAGGGAACCACCGCAGCCACCGTTCGCCCGTCGCGCTCGACCAGCACGACTTCCCCGGCCCCGGCATCATCCATGGCCCGCTCGATCGCCCCCGTGCCAGCGGGCAACCGCAACATCCGGTACTCCACGACAGCTGTGCTCCGTTTCCCCGCCCACAGTAACACCCGCCGATGGGACCAACCCGAGGACCGCTTGACGCCCCTCCGAAACCGTCCGCTCATGCCGATAAGCGTGGGCTATCGATCTGGACGTTGCTCCTGGTCTTGTGTCGTACGGGCGGTCTTTCTCGCTGAGCTGGTCGGCGGTGAGGTGGCGGATCCGCTGGGCTTGGAGGGCGAACAGGATGATGAGTGCTCCGGCTGCCCGGGCCTCGATAGGGAGGGTCTCGTCGGTCAGGCAGCGCTGCATAAGCTTCCAGCGTTCGTCGTCGTCGAGCAGGTCGGCGGGTTCCTGGCGTGGAATGGAGGGGACGATGAGCCGCCGACTGAGGCGACGGTCGGCGGTCCAGCCGAGGAAGTAGCGGACGCGGTTGCGGCGTTGGGTGTTCTCCTCGTCGAGCCATCGGTCGAGGTCGTCCTGGTGAAGGTCGGTGAGGGTGGTTCCTTGGGCGTCGATCCAGGCCAGGAGGTCGAGGGCGACCAGGATGCGGCGACGCAGGTCTCGGCCGACGATGCTGGGGAAGGCGTGGCGGCTCGAGCGGCTGCGGGCTCGGCGGTGCACCATCATTTGCCGGAGGTGTTGGAGGGCGGCGCCGGGCGGAAGCTCGTCGAGGAGGTCGTGGCTGATCTCGCGGCCGCCTGCGACGAGTTCGGCCAGGACCTTGGCGTTCGGGTGTTCGTGAACCCACTGGATGGTCTTGAACGGCGTGTGAGTGTTGGCGAGGCCCTCGGCGAGCGGCTGGAGTTGCGGCGGGATGGTGCCGTCGGGTCGGGCGAGCAGCCTGTTGACCTTGTCGGCGAGGACGCAGTGGGCGCAGCGGCCGCGGTCGGCGAGTCGAGGAAGAAGGGGCCCGGCGACGGAGGCGGAGCCGAGGACGACCCCTTCGATCCAGGGGACTGACCAGCCGCCCGGCCCCGGTCACAGGAAC
Organism: Nonomuraea sp. NPDC000554; assembly: GCF_040300065.1. Classification (NCBI taxonomy): domain Bacteria; kingdom Bacillati; phylum Actinomycetota; class Actinomycetes; order Streptosporangiales; family Streptosporangiaceae; genus Nonomuraea; species Nonomuraea sp. NPDC000554. The sequence goes on from NZ_JBEPDC010000014.1 coordinate 76,671, forward strand.
AGAGGGATCAACAGCAGGGGCAGCGCCAGGATGAGCATGAGACATCCCCCCGCCGGCGGGGTTCTGCGGACCTGTTCATTCAGTTTCGCCATCATGCGCTGCTGTGCCGGGCAGCCCGGAGTCACGACGTCCTCACGGCTGAAGACGCGACAGGGCAGCCCTGTCATGAACTCGGGGTCGTACGGCCGTTGGCACATGGAGCAGATGGGGTCGCTCATCGTCCCTCCCGATGTCGCGATGGCTGTCCTGCGCAGTGCGCCAACGCTACGGCACCCATGGGCGCCGTGACGGGGCCGCGGCCTCATCCGGCCACCCGCCCCGGCCGCGGGACGTCTGGTGACACGTGTTCCGTCTCGTTCAATCTGAGGCATGGAGCGCCTCTGGCCTGCGGTGCCTCAAGTTCGATGAGACGGTCCACAAGGTGCCCGTCTCACCGATCATGAGGCATCTCCGCGTTCTCCCGGCGTGGTCGATCCGTCGTACCTGGCCTGGACCTCCAACAGCTACGGCGAGCCGCCACCCCCGGCCTTGAGGCCATTTGGGCGATATGCGAAGAGTTATCCACGGGCGCGTAGCCGGTGTTCAGCGCCTGGGCGGTCAGGCAGGCGCACTCGCCGAGCAGTGCGCCGCCAACCTCGACCCCCAGTCGGGTGAGCTGCAAGAGTGGTGGGCGACGCACGGCCGCTTGACACAGGCTGAGTTCATCGAGCAGGTGACCGGCAAGGCGCAGCGGTGGGCGGCCGGCGCCCGCGTCAGCGAGGCCGACCAGCAGGCCAAGCGCTGAGCGCGTGGTTCAAAGCGTCGTTGTGCGGCTGACCAGCGAGGTACGACTCAGGAGATGGGTTAGGGCGCCGTTCGCGAAGAGGCCATGGTGACGGGTCGACGCCCCTCTGTCATCGTAATGGCATGTCCGAGAATCCGACCGGCGCGCCGGTCCCCCTTCCCTCGCCCATGCGCTACCTGACTAACGACGAGTACAGCACGGCCATTTGGTACGCGATCAAAGCAGGCGCCGCCTTAGACGACAATGACGTGGACAGCAGAGTCATCGCCCGTGCTGCTCTGGCCTCGGTGGGCCTGTTCGCGCCCCCGGACTCGGAAGTGGAGGACCCGGACCCGAGTCAGTGCACCGCGCTGAGTCTGAGATGGGACATCAAGAGCGTGGATAATCCGGCGTTTATCGGGAAGTGGGACCAATGCTCAAGCGAACCCGGCCACGGCACCACCGACCACGTCAGGGACATTGACTTTGTTCGTTGGTCTGACGGCGAACCTGGCTCTGTGCCCGCTCGACCTCCCGTGCCCCTGTCCAGGCAGGCCGACCGCGACGAGTAGCACGCCCCACTGACACCTCCGCAAGGCCACCGAGGAATGGGATGCCGCCGTCCGGCGCCCCGAGGTGGTCGAGGAGATGTACGGCATTACCGGCGGGCTGGAGACCCACCTGGTCAACTGGATGCCCGCCGGCACCGCCCGCCCGGAGGAGACCGCCGCTGACCTGGACACCTGGGCGCTGGCGCACGCGGCCGCCCACAACCGCGAGGCCCCCGGCAGCGACAGCGACCGGCCGGTGTCGGGCGGCATGGTCCGCATGGACCCGCCGACCGAGCTGATGACGCTGACCAACCGTACGAGCGCCATCCGCGATGAGTTCATGGGGCCGCCGCCGGACCTGCTGGCCGACGTCTACGAGCGTGAGGCGCTGCTGTGGGACCGGGTCGCCACCGACGGTGGTCCTGGTGGCCGGACCGTGCGCGACGCCAAAAAGCACGCGGCCGCGGCTCGCGAACGCGCCGCCACCTACCGCGCCCAGGACGCCCACCTCAAAGACGTCGCCGAGACCCAGACCCCGGACGAGCACGCCGCCGAGCACGCCCGGCGCTGGTCACCGGAGATCTGGGGGCCCTACCGCACCTGCGGTAGCGCTCAGGCGGGCGGCGTGGTGTCAGGTCTGCTCGTGGAGCTCGGTGCGAGTGGTTTCGACTTGTTCGGCGATGGTGGCCAGGACCGGCGGCGGGACGTGCTGGTCGCGGAAGGTCTCTACCATCTGGTCCAGAACGGCGTCGGCCTGTTTGAGGTCATGGGCGCGGGCGTGCGCGCGGGCCAGGCGGCGCATGGTGGCGTTGAGGGTGATGTTGTCGACCCCGGCGTCGGTGCTGGTGTCAAGGGTGGTCTCCACGACCGCGCCGAGTTGTTTGATGCTGGTGTCGGTGTCGGCAGGCCGCACGCCGATGCCGTCCTTGCCAAGGGTCAGGAAGTGACGTCCGGCGTTGGTGCCTTTGACCATCAGCGCGTAGACCGCGAGCGGGTGGTCGGGATAGGTGGCGATGAGCTGGTCCAGAGCGGCGTTGCCTTCGGCCAGTTGCGGGGCGTCAGAGCCCAGCAGGGCCAGCAGAGTGCCCTGCTGTGAGCCCATCAGCAGGTCGCCCGCCTTCCGGTCCTGTTCGCTCTGCGGCGGGCTGACCTCGATGGCGTGCTCGGGTGAGGTGACGGTGGAGCCGTCGGGAGCCTTGCACAGGGCGCGCAGCCGGTAGGTGCCGGGCTGGGCGAAGGTGAAACCGTCGGCGCCGAAGCCGAGGTAGGCGCTGTCGTAGAGGGCGGGGGTTTGGGCGTCGAGGGTGATGCGGCGGTCGGGGTTGCCGCAGTGACGGGCGATGGGCCGGAAGGGACGGACGGCTCCGGCCGGGTCGGTGACCAGGATGGTTAGGTTGTCGCCGCGGGGGCTGAGGTTGGGGAAGGCGTCGGCTTGGGGGGTGCTGCCGTCCAGGGACAGTTTGATCTCGGTGACGACGGGTTCCCCGTGGGAGAAGGTGTCGCGTCCGAACAGCTCCAGCCGCAGTCCCGACCGGCTGGCCGGTGGCGCATCGAACCGCTCCAGAGCGGGACGATCGGCGGCACCGGTCAGGAAGGCGTTGCCGCCCATGACGACGTTGCGGTAGAAGCCGTGGCGCAGATGCCGCAGTTCACTGTCGGTGAACTGGTAGGGGAAGGCCGCCCAGTAGGCGTCCTCGTCCTGCTCTCCGTTCGGGCCCTGGTAGTTCTGGGGGTAGTTCATCCACGACAGGTCGCCGTAGCCGTCGCGCGGCCCGAGTGGCTGCGGGGGATTGGCGAGGTTCTTTTGCCAGCTGTGCAGCAGGTTGAGGGTGTGGCCGAGCTCGTGGACCCAGGTCCGGATCTCCTTGCGCGTTCCGGCCATCTGCTGCTCGACCAGAGCGGTGTGGAACACGGCCATCCCCTGGCGTGGGGATCCTTCGTTGTCGAACTCGACGCCCCGGATGCCGTCGCCGTCGGCGGAGCGGGTGGCGATGAGGCTCCACACCTTCCACTGCTCGATGTCCCGGTGGCCGCTGAAGTTGCTGACCATCGCGGCATGCAGCTCGGCATCGGACCACTTCAGGTCCGCGCCCGCCTGGTCGATGGCGATCTCGTTGACGACGGCGCCGGAAGTGCGTAGCTCGATCCCGGCGTCGGCGTAGGCCGACTGGACGGTGATCAGCTTCTTGGCCAGGCCGGGCGGGCGGGGGTCGGTGGTGGTGGCGTACTGGGGGGCCGGTTTGGTGCCCGCTACGGCGTCGACCTCCCAGTCGATGGTGCGCAGGAACCGGGAGACGTAGGCGCAGGTGTAGGTGGTGGCTGCTGTTCCGTCGGCCGCGCTGCGGGTGAGGGTGGCGGTGCCGCCGGGAGCGAGCTTGTCCACGACCACCGAAATCTTCGGCATCTGGGTGTCGGAGGCGAACGTCGCGATGCCGGAGATGGTGGCGGGCAGCGTGACGGGCTGGCTGCCCTCCAGGACGAAGGAGTTGAGGTACTTGTCGCCGGGGGCGGTGAACGTGTCACCGGAGATCACCGGCAGTTTGCCCGTCAAATCGACGCGGAGATCGACCCGCACATCGCCGGTCGTGCCGGAGAAACGCCCTGCGGCCGGCAGCCGAGGAGTTTGGTAGGCGGCGGGTAAGGCGCCGAGCCCCGGCAGGACCTGCGCCCACGGGCCGATCTTCGTGGGCCCGTCGATCCAGTGGAAGTCCATCGCCTGGTCGCCCTTGATGAACACGGTCCGGTTGTTGCCTCCGGCGTAGAGCATCAGGGCGTCGTCGAAGTCGCCGCTCATCTGCGCGGGCAGTTTCTTCCACCCCGGCTCGCCTCGTGCGGTCAGAGGTCCTTCGTACTCGACGCCCTGGCCCCAAGCGATGATCGCGCACCGCTCGCCCTTGATCAGGAGGGTCTTCCACGGTGTGCCCGGCACCTGCATCGCGACGTCGATGTCGCTGCGGTATTCGGCCGGGAGGTAGGGCCCGAAGTCCGGCAGGCTGGTGATCGGCCCCTCATACTTCTGTCCGACGTTCCATTCCCAGTCCAGGCACCGGTCGCCGGCGATGAACACCATCCGCGTGCTGGTGTATGGCACGTGGAGGTCGAGCGCCGCCTCGCTGCAGCTGGCGTACGGCTCGGGCAGTCTCAGACACCCCTTGTGGATCTCCGTCAGCGGCCCTTCCCACACCAGCCCTGTCTCGCTGATCTGTGCGACCCGCTCGCCCCGCAGGAACATCGCCCTCCACGGGGCTTCCCGTGTCGGGATGATCCCGGTGAATCCTGTGGTCTTGGCCCGCATGAACGCCATTGTTCGCCTCCCGGCCGGGCCCTGAGGGCCCACGCCGCTGACGCTAAAAGAGCACACCAATACCCGCAATGATCACAACATGTCAGGTCAGACCGGAATAAACGGAGTGGACACCTCATTTCATTGCGGACCGCCCACTACCTTCTCGGCCACGACCAGCAGCGCCCGCACTGCCTCTCTGCCTCGGCGCGAAACCGCATGTCCGAGTCGAAAGCGCCCAAGCCCCGACCTGGCCGTCAAAGGGAGTAGATCACATCGACTCTGCCATCCCCGCCCCGTCAGCCTCGGAAGAGGACCGCCGTAAACACCGCCATCCGATGGCCTCATCCGGCCAACATCAGCGCAGCAGCCGCGGCACCCCAAACCGACTCATGACTGTGCGGCGAGGCCGCGTAGCGCTACACGACGGCTGGGCCACGTTCGGCAGAAGATCCCCTAACCATCATGTCTGGGCTCCTCCGGCACCTCCTCGGCGTGCAAGTTCACGGCGTAGTTCAAGGTTTTCGCCGTGTGCCTGTTCCAGTGCAGCTTGAAGCTCAGAGATCTCTTGACGGTGCTGGCGTTTCAGCCGGGTTACTTCGGCGGCGAGGGCGTGCGCGATGGTGTCCTCACCTCGGGTCGGGGGTGGCGATGATGCGGACCGGTTCTGAGCTCGGAGACGCTCTATGCACCCTCGCAGGTCGGGATGGCTGTAGAGGAACGAGTGGGAGACGCCGGCCTGGCGCTGGACGGCTTGAAAGGTGATCGGCTCACCGCGCTTGATGAGAGAGCGGATCGCGTCTTCGGCGGCCTTGGTTTTGTCGATGGACCGGCGGCGGGCTGCGGTGGTGAGGACGGCGATGCGGAGCTGGCGATGGCTGTTCATGGCTGGCTTCTCCGATGCCTGTTGAGATCAATGGTCACGGGGATCGGGCTGCTAGGGGTCCCGACTCCCTGGAGAGCCTTGCCGGGGGTGGCCGTTATCGTGGCTAGGAGTTTCGTTAGGGCTTGGTGTTCCGCGGTGCGCTGAGCGAGCCAGACATTGTCGGTGGGCATGGGTATACCGTGGCGGGCTTGGAACTGGGCCTTGGCGCGTTCGATCAAGGCGCTGGTTTCGTTGAGCTGTCGCTGGAGGGCGTCCAGATGGGTGGCGTCTGTGACGAAGACGCCGCAGGTCAGGCAGGCGTTACCCTTCTCGCAGTTCTGGAGCGGCGGGAGCAAGCAGTAGCCGTTGGGAAGGACACGGTCAGCACGCTCGAACAAGCGCATTCCGTCGTGATCTTCGCGGGAGAAGCTCACGCCGGTGCCGTCGGCTCTGAACTTGCGGGTGGCGAGAAATGCCTGTTCAGCGTGTTCTTCTCGCTGGGCCACGTAGTGCATGGACATGGTGGGGTTGGAGTGTCCGGCATAGCGCTGCAGGACGTGAATGGGCAGGCCGAGCTCGGCAAGGTGGGTGAGTCGCGTGTGGCGGAATCTGTGCGTGTGGCTGAGCCGGACGAGGTTGCCGTTGCTATCGGTGATCTGCACCAGCTCGCTGAACTCGCGAAGCGTGGTTCCGTAGCTGCTTGGGCTGTATGGCTTGGTGGCGTTGGCGTTCGCCACCCGCTGGCTAAAGAGGTAGCGAGGGGCCTGCTCGGGGTGTTGTTGGCAAAGCCAGAGCTGCTGTTCCTCGATGAGCGCGATGACCTCGGCGTCGACCAGAATGGTGTCCGGGGCCCGGTCGATCTTGCTTTGCGCGTAGTGGAAGCGGGCGACTGCTTCACCGTCTGAGATGCCCAGCGCCTGACTGCTGACCGTGGTGAGACAGTGGAAGTCACAGAGACAGATCTCGCTGGCGCGCCGCCGGTCAGGATCTGCAGAAGCAGCATGCGCATCGCCTGCGGGTTGCCCTGCCCGGGAAGCGTCTTGAGCTGGCCATCTATGAGCACGTCGACGCTTTCGCCAACGTCGGCGCCAAGCACCGCGAGTGAGGCAGTGATCTGCCGTAGGGCATGATCGTCAACGTAATGCCGGTCGTTGATCGCTCGCGTGCCCTTGGCGCGACGAATCTGCTTGGTCCATGCCCGAGGATGAGCCTCTGTGAGGGTGTCCCATGGGCTGGATCCGAGTAGCAACTGTGCCTCGGTCTTGTTGTCGATGAGGAAGGACATCAACTCCGCGATGGCCAGGAGGTCCTCGTTGACGCGACGCGCACTGGGCGGGTTGAGCGGTCGCGTGGCGCAGTTTCGGCTGTCCAGGTTGAGTCTCCAGGTCCGGAAGGCGGCCGCCAGGCCGGCGGCCGCAGCGGGATCGCCAGCGACCAGCGAGGGATCCTCCAGAGTCCCCAGCCATCGGTCGAAGCGCACGAGGCCTCGGACGCGTTTGCCCTTAACGGTGGACCAGGTGAGGGTGCCCGCCTCCAGACTCGTGCCCACCGACCACTTGATGGCCTCACGCGCCCACGGGATCGTGGCATCACCTGGTGAGCAGCTCTCCATGGAGTAGGGCTCCCGGTCCCGGAGCGGGATGCGCGGGTCGCATCGGGGAATCCAGTGGTCCAGCGACCACCAGGGACCCTCATGGGTTCGGGCTTTGAGCGCCAGTGAGGCAAAACGCAGGGACTCACGCAGGCGACGCATCATCGAGGCGGCGGCTAGGTGGCCGTAGTGGGCTTGGAACCGTAGCGCGACCAACTCATGCAGCTGGGTCCACGTCACTTCGGTGAGCGAAGCGGGAACGGGCATGCCCTTTGCGACAGCCCAGGCCAGGGCAGAGGCGACCTGGTTGAACTGACCCACCGTGATCTTCATGCCGTCCTGGAGTTGCCAACATGCCATCCAGGCCAGCTCGGTGCGCAAGCCTTCGGGGAGATCGTGAAGCTTCAGCAGGGCGCCGCTGGCGGAAACAACGCGGCTGCGCCAGTCCGCGATGCCGGGCCCGATGACCTCTCCGCGCCACTCGGGGGTGAGATCGGCCAGAAGCCTGTCCAGCGGGTGAGGCTCCTTGGAGAAAGTGCTGGGCAGTGGAGAGAGGTCACTGATCATGGGGCGCAGTTTCCGACCATGCTGCGCACCCGCGAACGTCTCTCTGCGGCCGTTGACGGTGTCGACGAATGGGCCCGCGTCGACGCCATCCCGACTCAGGAAGAAGTCACCCGGATCCGGCGGCTCATCAACCGGATCAAAGGCGACATCACCCAACTCTCCGCCGCTGAGCGGGCTCAGATCGACGACGCGGTCACCGTGATCCGCAAGCACCGTGCAGTCAACCTCGGGATGCCATCAGCTCGCCTCCGCCCGGCCTCACCCGCAAGCGAGGCCCTCAAATGACCATCTCCAAATCCACCCAGCCGACAGCAACGGGCTTCAGGACCGAAGCGATGATGAAAGGCCGGCAAGCCGACTCCGCCAGGCGCCGCCAGCGTGTGATCGCCGCCCTCAACAAAGCGATCACGGACGGCACACAGATCAGCGTGTCCGGCATCGCGCGCGCCGCGGCCGTGGACCGCACCTTTCTCTACCGACACCGCGATCTGCTCGAGAAGATCCACGCACTCGAAGCCGCCCCACCCACCATCAGCCAGGGCACCGGGCCGACCGTCACCAGGGCATCACTGCAAGCCGACCTGCTCGCTGCCCACGAACGGGCGGTCCGACTCAACGCCCGCGCCCAGCAACTCGAGAAACGCCTGTCCGAGGCGCTCGGCGAACAGGTCTGGCGCGAGTCCGGGCTCGGCACACCCACCGATGTCGACACGCTCAACGACAAGATCACCCATCTGGAGCAACAAGTCGTCGATCTACGCCTCCAACTCGAAGAACGCGACGAGGATCTGTCCGCCGCACGCGCCACCAATCGCGAACTCATGGCTCAGCTCAACCAGGCAACCGCTCGCCGGTGACCGGGGTCAGCCGAGATAACAGAAATTCCGGCCATGAGCGGATCTTGAACTCTCTGACCTGCGAAAATATCGAGGTAACGGGCTCCGTCGCGGGCCTCGCACCAGCCGTACTCTTGCTCTGAGGAGGCTATAACCGGTTGCGCGCCGACCTGGGCATGCTGCCAGAATTGGCGTGTGACCGCCTCCGCCGACCTGGAGTTCCTGGCCCGGCTGCTAGCAGCGTGGGGGTTCCCTCCGGACACGACGATCATCCGAGCCGAGCAGGGGACCAACAACCAGACATTCCTGCTTCGCCAGGGGGGCCTCCGATTCGTGCTCCGGGTCAGCCAGACCCAGTCCGCCGCGCAGGCCGGCGCCGAGCACCGGATCCTGCGGCGGCTACGGCCGGCCGGACTTCCCTTCCAGGTGCCTGAACCAGTCGCCGCACCCAGCGGGGACACGGTGATCGAGACCGCGGCCGGGCCCGCCACCGTCTGCCGGTGGATCCCCGGCGTGCAGCCCGACCTCACGGTCCCGACGGCACTCGAGCGCTTCGGCCGGGCTGCCGGGCTGCTCGGCGAGGCGATGCTGAGCGTGCCACCAGAAGATGGGCTGGGGGACTGGCGCGGTAATCCTCTGGCGCACCCCGCCGTGCCGCACGTCGGCGCCCTTTGCCGTCAGCTGCGCGCCGCCGGAATCAGCGCGGAGCGGGTCGCCCGCCTCGACGCCGTGGCGCGCCGCGTCGGGCAAGCGTGGCCTACGGGCGGCGGCGCACTGCCGACCCAGGTCATCCACGGTGACCTAGCGGCCTCGAACGTGCTGGTCGACGAGGACACCGGGGAGGTGAGCGGGCTGCTTGACTTCGAATTCGCCGGGGTCGGCTTCCTGGTCCAGGACATGATGGCGGCGCTGTTCTACAGCGGGGCCCTGGAGACGCGCGACTGGCAGCTCCGCACGGTGGCCTTCCTCCGCGGGTACGCCTCGGTCCGCCCGTTGGACGCCGCCGAGGCCGACGCGCTGCCCCGGCTCCTCCTCGCCCGGGCGGTCGGCAGCGCCCTGTCGCGGGGAGGCCGCTGGCTGAACGGGAAGGCACAGCTCGGCGAGGTCACCGACCGAATCCGCAAGCTGGAGGACACGACCCACTGGCTCGACGCCAACGGCGGAAAGCTCCGGTCACTCGCGGTCGCCAGCGGGCACCAGTGACTCGGAAGTACGGCTGGCGCGAGCCCCACGGCGGAGCCCGTTACCTCGATATTTTCGCAGGTCAGAGAGTTCAAGATCCGCTCATGGCCGGAATTCCAGTTATCTCGGCTGAACCCGGTGACACGCCGCCTCAGATCCTTGCACCACACCTGTCGTGATCGCTACCGTTCTTACCAACAGCCTCTGAGCTGCACAAACGCGAGGATCAAACCCTCCAGCGCCCGGGACGACCCCCAGAGAACAGCCCGGTCTCGGCCAGCAGCGCGAACAAGAAGCGGTCGCGTAAGTTGCCGTTCCACTCGCCCGTGGTGACGTCGAAGACGGCACACCCGTCCAAGATCGCCTGGACCTGCTGCGGCAACAGGAGCGGTGGTCGGTCCCGGCGCCTGGTGCGTCGTATCCGCACCAGGGAAGAGGGTGCGGGGCCACCGCGCCAGTCCAGGTGGGCCAGCAATCCGCGACTGGCGACTCGCCGCGGGGCGCCTTTGAGGAGTCGTTCGGCTACCGGCACGCTATTGACGGCCTGGTGCCAGCGATAGAAGGAGATCAGCGTAGCCAAGCGGGCTTCGAGCGTGCCGGCCGAAGGTCCTTCGCCAGACTCGCCGGGGATTGTTTTGGTGGTTCGACCATTCCGCAGCCACGACAAGAACGCGTTGAAGGATGGAACGCCCACCTGATCCCAGGCGTCGGCCTCACAGCGTTGCTCGAGGAACGTCCACCACTGAGCCAGGGCGGTGGCGTAGCCGCGAACGGTGTTGGGCGACCAGTCTGCACGGTGAGCTTCCAGCCACTCCTCGACCGGGCTCACGGTTCGATGTCCGGCATCTATCACCGTCCACGTACGCCGGCTGTTAGGAGGTTGCACCCTCAGGCTGTACGCCACAGCCGTCGATTCCTCTCGTCAACGAAGACCTGTGGACAAGAGAGCATCGACGATGACAGAGCAGCATCGATGGCGGTCGTCGTTTACGTCAAGTCGGCTGGCTGAGCTCCCCTCGATAAGGCGGAGCCCCCAGACACCCCGTGCCAGACACCAGCCGGTCACCCGACCTGCTCGGCCGCGCCCGGCGCGAGAGCTGCGTGGGTGAATGGATTCCCGAGCCGCTGCCCGAACGTATGGAGTGGTCGGGTGGCGCCACCGTTGACCCGGCCGATCACGTCACCCTCGACGAGTCGGTCAACATGGCCTTCCTCGTCGTGCTCGAATCGATGACCCCGGCCGAGCGCGTCGCGTTCATCCTGCACGACGTCTTCCGCTACGCCTTCGCCGAAGTGGCCGACATCGTCGGCCGCACGCAACCCCGACAAGCTCCGCCCAAGGACGACTGGCTGACGATCATCCTGCGGTTCGCCGATGATCCAGTTCCAGCTGGCGACCGTGGTGCGCATCAGGCGGGCGGCGGTTGACGGGTGGCTGTCGGCGCCCCAGAACAGGGTGAGCGCGCGACGGCAGTCGGGGCTGTCGACGGCGATCCAGGCGAGAGGAGCACGGGTAGCGGTATGCCGCGCGATGGCGGGGACTGACATGGGCTCGACACCGCCGATTCGATGGAGGAACAGTCCGGCCCCACCTGACCGTGGCGGACGGCTCATGGATAGGAGCGCGGGGTGAGGAAATCGGCCTGGGCGTCGGTTCGCTCCTCCAGGCGGCTGCCACGCGGCGGGGTGATCGTCATGATGGTGCTGCGGATGTCCAGGTGGAGGCGGTGCCATCGCCCGCGCGGGACGATGGCGGCGGTTCCGGCCAGCAGCCTGACCTCTTCCTCTTGCTGTCCCGGCTCTTCGGGACGCAGGTAGAGGCGCATCTTGCCGATGATGCAGGCCACGATCTCCTCGGCCTCGGGGTGGACCTGCCAGTGGTCGGCGTGGACGTCGGCACCGGTCTTGGCGTGGAAGGCCCTCAGGTGCCAGCCGTCCCGGCCGGAGTCCACGGGCCTGGTCCCGGCGTGAATCTTGCCACCTTGGTGGAGGTGGATACAGGACGCGAAGAGCTCGATCGGGGTCAGGGCCATGCCGAAACAACCTTCCTTGGGTGCGAGCCGATGTCATGCGCCGGTGCGACCATTCCACTGGCGGACGAGGAGCACATGCTGGTCGCGGCACCCGGCTGGGCAGCGGCGCGTCCAGAGACAGCCGGCGTCGGCAGCGGACGGACTCTGCGCCGCGCTCCCGGGACATCCCTCTGATACTTATGCCGAGCGTGCGGCCGGATGCGGGCGCCGACCCGGACGTCTGCGCGCTGCCCGCTCCTGGTAGCCGACGCTTTCTTCCTGCACACCAAGGCGGGCACATCCGGGGGAGAGCCGGGAACGGCTGTAGGAGCAACCACGTCGCCTCCTACAGCCGTTCCCGGCTTCGGCGGTCAGGCGGGGATCTCGGCGGTGGCGGTCAGGACCGCGCGGCCGAGAATGTGGCCGGTGATGGTGAAGCCGAGGTAGGCAGGGGTGGCCTCGGCCGGGACGCCGATGGTCTCGACGTCGAGGGCGTGCACCACGATGAAGTAGCGATGCGGGCCGTGCCCTGGCGGCGGGGCCGCGCCGATGAAATGCGCCGCGCGGGCGTCGTTGGGCAGTTGGTAGGCGCCCTCGGGGAGGCCCGAGCCGGTCTCGTCGCCCGCGCCCTCAGGCAGCTCGGTGATGGTGGCGGGGATGTCGGCCACCGCCCAGTGCCAGAACCCGGAGCCGGTCGGCGCGTCCGGGTCGTACACCGTCACGGCGTAGCTTTTCGTCCCCTCGGGGGCGCCGCTCCATGACAGCTGCGGAGAGACGTCCTTGCCGCCCGGGACGCCGCCGGACATGTGCTCAGTGGGCCAGGGAGCGCCGTCGGCCACAGTGGTGCTGGTGACGGTGAAGGAGGGCACCTCGGGGAGACGGGCAAAGGGGTCGTTGGTGCTCATCGCATTGTTCCTCTTCGGAGATGGTGGGTCAGTCAACACGCCGGCGTGGCAATCGTTCGGTTGCGGCAGGTGGCTGCTGCGCCGAGGGACGCCAACCGGACACAATCGACAGTAACACAGATAATCGATTATTCGCTGGACCGTCTATGCTGCAGGCATGACGCAGACGGCCGACACATCGACGAAGCAGATGCTCTCCGAGCGTGTTCACGCCCGGCTCCGGGAAGCGATCATGAGGGGCGAGTACGTCCCGAGCGAAGCACTCAAGCCGCAGGAGCTCGCCCAGCAGCACCAGGTCAGCCTGGCGGTCGTCCGCGAGGCCCTGGTACGGCTGGTCGGCGAGGGCATCGCAGTGCGGCTGCCCAACCGCGGCTTCGCGGTCCCGGACTTCTCCGATCGCCGCTGGCAGGAGATCGCCGAGGCACGCCGCACTATCGAACCGGTCATGCTGCGTCTGGCGATCGAGCGCGGCGACCTCGACTGGGAAGCACGGGTGCGCGCGGCCCACCACCGGCTGGTCCGCACCCCGGCGTACGTGCCGGAGGAGGGCGAGTACTACAGCAGCGTGTGGTCCGAAGTCCACCGCCTCTTCCACCGGACCTTGCTGGAGGGATGCGGCAACCCTGTGCTGCTGGACACCTTCGACAGACTGTGGACCGCCAGCGAACTGGCCCGCCGCTGGTCGGCCCACCGCACACCCGACCGCGACGGCGCCGCCGAACACCGCCGTCTGGAGGAGGCAGCCCTCGCCCGCGACCCCGACACCGCCGCCGAAGTACTGGCCAAGCACTTGACCCTTACGGCCGTCGGCCTGACCTCCTGCTCCCGCGACAGACAGAGGGAAGGACTTTGACACCCATCGCTGTACGGCGCCACCTCATTCCCTGGACGATCTCCGAAAGCGGAGACCACCCCTGAACAGGACGGCTGCGAGCGCAGCCGGAGGCTGATGACGGCGGCGGCCGACGCCGAGCCCGCGCGGAGGTCCCAAGCGCCCGACCTACCAGGCGATCGAGGAGCTCGGCGACGCCGCCTGTATGGGAAGAAGGCCGTTCGTTGCCGCCACTGATTTCGCGGCGGTGAACTAATCTGCGTTCAGCCCCGGCTCGTGGCCAGGAGTTCGCGTCCGCGCTCCGGCGTGATCAGTCGTGCGGCCCTGTGGTCGGCCAGCAGGACGATCGGTGTGAGATGGTTCATGCATGGGCTGAAGCGCCACCCCGTCCCGCTGCCCGGCTCGCCGTCGACCGTCGAGCCTGTGGCGATGGGTCGTTCAGGAGCCCTTGACCAGCGTGAACGCACCACGGGTCAGCCCCAGTTGCTCCGAGATCGTCCGTGCCCCGTCGAACGGGATCTTCGGGTTGATCGCCAGGGTCGTCACCACGAACGACCTCCCGTCCGCCGTCCTGGCGAGGTGGCCCAGGTCGTGCACCCCGGGCTCCGACCCGCCCTTGAACCAGACGGACGGCCACTGTGCCTTGTCCAGCGCGAGCCCTGCGTCGTAGACCGACAGGGCCTCGCCGACGCGCTTGTCGGGCAGCATCGAAAGCCGGGCGAAAACCTGGCACACCTGGGCGGGAGAGGCGTACCACTCGAGCGTGTCCAGCTCGCGCGGCGCGGTCCACCCGGCGATGCGGGACAGCGGCACTTCGGCGACCACCCTGTCCAGGTACGTCCGTTGCCCGGCCGTTCCGAGCGACAGGTACTTGTTGGTGTGCCGCGGATAGTCGGCCCCCTTGAGCACGAACATCTCCCGCGTGGTGAGCAGGGGCGTGTTTCGCTTGTCGCGGGCGCCCCAGGCCCGCGCCGTACGCTCGACGTACTTGCGGCCCGCCTTGTGGATGAGCAGGTCGGCGGCGGTGTTGTCGCTGATGGAGATCATCAGCTTGGCGGCTTCCAGCACCGACACCTTGCTGTTGTCTGGGCGGTTCTGCAGTTCGCCCGACCCCAGGCTCTTCAGCTCCGGTGTGATCGTGAGCTGGGTGTCCCACCCGAACGCCCCGCTCGCGATGCGCTCGGCCACGGCCCCCAGCACGTATAGCTTGAACATGGAGCCGAGCGGGCGCGCCGTGCCGGGGGCGACGGCGTGCACGGGACGGCAGGCCCCATCCTTGGTCACCTCGGCGGCGATGAAGCCCGCCTGCGGCGCGAGCTTGCTCAGCCGCTGGTCCAGTTCCGCCCAGTCTTTGGGGGCTGGGGCGATGTGCTGGCTGAACCGCAATCCGTCGATGAGGCCGGCGCCGTCCGTCGTGAGCGACAGGTTGAACAGGACAGCGGCAGCCTCGACCGTGGCGATCAGCAGGGTGCTCTCCGACCTGGTGAGCTCCTGGAGCCGCATGCCCTTGAAAGCGGTCAGGGTCTGGTTGAGCTGGTCGGCGGGGAAGTCTTGGAGGAAGTCGACGGCGAAGTGCTCCTTCAGCTCGCTCTCCGGGATCGGCGGGCGGCTGGCCGCGTCGAGCAGCCAGCGTAACTGCTTGCCCGCGGGCGTGTCGGGGATCTCGGGAGCGGCGACGGCGACGGCCGTGGCCCGAACCGGCGCGGCCTGGCCCACGCAGACCGCCGTCATCGTTACCACGGCGGCCGCTGCCAGGAAACGGATGGGCTTCAACGAAGTGATCAAGATAAGGCTCCTTCTGATGAGGGTGGCGCCTCTTGGGCAATCGCGACAGGCGGCGGGCCACCAACCGAGCCGCCGTTCTTGCTGGTGAGGACGGGCGTACACATATGCGGGGCAAGCTCTGGCCAATCGGCTGGCGCGCGGTCGTGTGCTTGGCGACGACGCGGCGCGCGGCGGGCAGGGCGTCTCCCGCCGGCTGGTAGAGGCTCCGGCGTGGCGCTCTCCCTGCAGAGTCTGGCTCCCAGGTGGGGATGGCTATCCGCTGCGCTCCAGCCGGTCGAGTATGAAAGAGACGGCCCCCGGGGCGCGACCTGTCGCCTTGACGATCTCCAGCACCCAGTGTGTGTCTAATGGGGCCATCAGGCCTCGATCACGTTCACGGTAGCGGGGTGATCTGCAGTTCCTGCGTCTCAAGCGTGATGGGGTCCCTCCGTGATCTGCCGAAGTATGGACGTGTAGTCCTGGAAGGCGTTGCGCCCTTCGTCGGTCAGCGCCAGCCAGGTCCGGGGACGTTTGCCGACGAAGCCTTTCGTCACCCGCACGTAGCCGGCCTTCTCCAGCGTGTTGATGTGCTTGGACAGCAGCGAGTCGCTGACCTCGATCGTGTCCCTCAAAAAGGCGAACTCGACCGTTTCCGCCGCCGCGAGCAGGGCCATGATGGACAGCCGCACCGGAGCGTGGATGATCTCGTCGAGCGCGTGCCGTGGATGGCTCACCGGTCACCCGTGGAGCGGAACACGCGCACCGCGCCGTACAGCGGAGGAGCGCTCGCGACCAGCGCGACCAGTACACCGGCCACCGCACGCAGGGGGCCCGGCTCCTGCGGGTGCAGGAACATGTTGTAGAGCGCCGCGACCACGGTCGTCCCCACGAACGCGTAGGTGACGGGGAACGCGAGCCGGGACAGCAGCCGGTCGTAGACCCGCTGGCGGGAGATGTAGATGAACCCGGCCACGGTAAGGGCGCCGAGCGCAAGATTGACGTAGCTATACACCGTTTCGGGGCCGAGCAGCATGGCCAGCCAGCAGCCGGTGCTCCCCAGCCACATCCCCAGGAAGAAGTACGCGCCCCGTCGGGTGGCCTTCCGCACCGCACCCTGCGCGCGGTCCACTTCACGAAGTGCGGCATCAGCTGACATGTCATCATGTTCCGGCATGTTTCCTCCTGATCATTTATTTGACTCTTAGGAGAGTACTCAACTAGCGTTCAAGTGTCTAGAGGTGAATGGATAAGCCCAGATGGGACCGGCCGATCTATTAGCGGGCCTGGCCCGCCGCGGGGAGCGAGGTATGACACCCGCCCCACGTTCAACGCCTCGGCAGCGGGTGCGCCTGGGGTGATTACGACTGCTGCGTGAACTCGTGGAAGGGGTGAAGCCCGTCAGCGACATCGGCCCGGGTATAGGGCCGTGTTTTCGGGCCAGACGCCCCCAGGAACACAGCTTTCCTAGGCAGCCTCGGCCAAGTCGGTGAAGTCGACCTGGGGTAGGTCGGCCAGCTGCGCGGCCGCGCCGCCGGCCCGCTCCACCACCTGGCGGACCGACCCCATCCCCGCCGCCTGCATCCGCACCGCCTTGACCAACACCTGGACCGCGGCCCCGAGATCGGCCCTGTGGTCAGATGCCTCGGTGTCCCCACCGGCCTCAGTACTGCCGCCGGCGTCGGTGTCCTCGCCCACATCACCGACCTGACCGGTCATGGCCGTCAGGGCCATCATCACCGTCTGCGCGGCCGCGGCCTCCGCCACCTCGACCGGCCCGCCCGGCACCAGGCCTGCAGCACTCCCCGGTAGGTGCCGATCAGGTTCTCCACCACCTGCCGTTGCCGCTGATGGATCTCCTCCAGTTTGGCCTTGGCCTTCTTAGCGGTGGCCGCCATCCGCTTGCACAACATCTCGGCCAGGTCATCACGCGCCCGCGCCTGGGCGGTGTGCACCAGGCACACCAGCAGCGCGACCCGGCTTCTTCAACCGGTCCAGATCGCTTTAGCCGCCCGGCCCGACCACCAGCAACGCCTCGATGCGGGCCCGGTCCTCGGCGTTCAGTCGCCGCCAGATCGTCTGGAAGATCTGCCCGTTGACCTGAGTGCGGATCGTCGACTCCATGCTGTCCAGCGTCGAGAACGCCGGCAGCTCCAACCGTGCCTGCGCCAGCCGCTCCAACGCCACGTTGATCAGATCCGGCGGATGGTTCTTCACCCAAGCCGCCCAGGTCATCGCCTTGGCCGCGATCTTGCGGGCCTTGCCGGGCGCGTAGGCCACCCCCTCCCGTCGGCGTACCAGCACCCGATGAGACTCCGCCGTACGCGGCGACGCATACACCGGCGCGACGTCCTCACCCACCTCCAGGCAGCGCCGTATGTGCTCCACCACCACGGGCGGCATCTCGCGGGCCTTGGCGAAGCGGCCCAGCCGCTGAAAACACTTGAGCGCGAGCGTCAGCGCCAGCAGGTGCTCATCGGTGTCGGTCTTCTCCCGCGCCCACACCAGCTCCTCGGCCGAGGGGGAGTAGAAGAGGTACAGCTCGCGCGTCATCATCAAGCGCGGGAACACCCGATAGGCGGTCCGCTCGACGGACGTCACCGCACGTGCCTCCCGGCTCAGTTTGTTGCCGCACTCGGTGCAGATGAGCCGGTCGTAGGCGGCGTCCACCACTCGCCAGAGGTGCCTGTTGGGCTCGTCGATCACCATCTCGGTCATCCAGGGCGGTCAGGGTGCCGAACTCCTGCGCGACGAACTCCCGCCATCCCGATTCGACGATTTCGTCAACGAGCCCGGTGCATCCCTCGCAGTCAGGCGCTCCGGCAGGTTCCCACTGGTCGCATTCCCTGCACCGCCGCATCCTCGAACGGTACTCACCGCCCCAAGACGAACTCCACCCGATTTGTGCCCTCGTGACGAGGTGGGGTCCCGGTAGGAATGGAACGGGAAATCGGTGTTGCTGTCAAACTTTTTGACAGCTGATCGGCTCTCGGTCGTTTCCCCAGATCACGCACTCGCTCTGGTGGACCGTGGTGATCATCACGGTGCCGCCGATCGAGATCCGCTTGGTTCGGGTGACCGTGCAGCAGTTCGGCAGGGGCTGGGGCGGTGCGGGGCGCGGGACCTCGGCGGCGGGCCGGAACACCAGGGCGTCGTCCGCCAGCTCGCGCGGCGTGATGCCGAGCGCGGCCGCGAGGGTGCGGCGCCGGCTCTTTCGGGGCCTCGTCGGTTCATCGCCCAAGGATGCCCGTCAAGACGCCTGGCAGGGCGCGCTTTCACCCGCCCGCGCGTGCGGCTTCTACCAGGTGTCGCTGCTGCCGAAGCTGAGCTGTACGACGACCAGCTGCAGGAGGCCGGAGGCGCCCGCGGCGCGGAACTGGCCGGGGTGGGCGAAGGGGCCGGTGATCTGGAGAACGGCACCGTGGTTGCGTGCGGCCCGTCGCCATTCCCGGATCACGGGCAGCAGCCCGGTGAACCACGGCAGGCCGCCGGGCCGGGTCACCGTCAGCTGCTGCCCGTCCGGTTCGAGTACGGCGGCCCAGCCGGGGTGGGGCCGGTCCGGCCCGCCCAGCCGTCGGCGGCGAGCACCGGCAGACCGGGCTGACCGGTCGGTTGCGGATAGAAGACGGCAGGTCAGCCGGATGCGGGCCGCAGATTGTTCATGAGCAGGCCGAGGGCGAACTCGAAGCGGTCGTGTCCGGTGCCGGAGATCAGCTCGGCGGCATGGCGTCGAGTCTGTGGGAATTTCTCGGCAGGCAGTGCGGTGAAGCGGTCCAACAACTCCTCGTGGCTGAGCACCCATTCCTGATCCTGGTGCCGGCGCCGTTGCTGGACCAGCGACTGCTCCAGTGCATAGGCGCTGACGTAGAGGGACAGCGCGTCGCGGGCCCATCCGGCCGTCCTCGGTTCGATGCCGCCCGCGAGCAGGATCGCCAGGATCCCTTCGCCGACCCGCAGCGTTTCCAGGTTGGTCGACACCATGGCCAGCGCGGCGCGCGAGACTCCGGGGTATTTCAGGTACAGATCGCGGATCTGTGTGTACACCGCGAGCAGCTGCTCGCGCCAGGCAGCCGGGTCCGGTTCGGGGAGCACGACCTCGGCGTAGAGCCTGCCGATCAGCAGATCGTCGATGTCGTCCTTGTTGACGATGTGCGCGTACAGCGACGACGGACCGGTGCCGAGTACGGCGGCGACCCGGCGGATGGTCAGCGCGTCATACCCCTCGCTGGCGACGACTTCCAGGGCGGCGTCGGTGATCCGTTCGACGGTGATCGGCTTCTTGCGTGGTGCCGACGCGGCGACCTCCGCCGCAGGTTGGGCGTGGCGAGCTGCGCGGCGTTGGCGGGGATCGGCGGACATGCCGACCACTATACCTTGACACGATCTAAGTTCGTTAAGTAGAACTTAGATCGTCAGGACGAACTAAGTTCGCATCGATGTTCCGGAGGTGTGTGATGCGAGTTTCCGTTGTCGGAGCCGGTCTGGGAGGTCTGGCTCTCGCGCAGGGTCTGCGTGGTGCCGGGATCGAGGCCGACGTGTTCGAGCGCGACCCGGGGATCGTCGCACGGTTCCAGGGCTACCGGCTCGTGCTGAACCAGACCGGTTTCCAGGCGGTGCGCGACTGCCTGCCGACGCGCTGGCACCCGCTGCTGGGCGAGATCGTCATGGACGCCTCTGCCGAACAGCTGATCCTGGACCCGCAGCTGAACGAGATCGGCAGGCTCGGCGCGGGCCGGACCGGCATCGTGGTCGACCGGCAGGTGCTGCGACACCTGTTGCTGACGGGCCTGACCGTGCACACCGATGCCGCGCTGACCGGCTACGACGTGATGGCCGACGGCAAGGTCCAAGCCGGGTTCGCCCGCCGCGACCCGGCCACCGCCGACCTGCTCGTCGGCGCGGACGGCGTCACCTCCGCAGTCCGCGCGGTGCTCTCGCCGCAGACCACCCCGACCGACACCGGCGTCCGGTTCGTCATCGGCCGCACCCCGCTGACCGACGAGTTCGCCGGCCTGTCCAAGGCCTACGGCTCGAAGATCACGGGCGACGGCGTCAGCCTGCTGCTCGGCGCGATGCGCTTCCGTACCCCGCCGAAGCAGGCCGCCGAGCAACTGGCCCCCGAAGTCACGCTGCCCGACATCGGCGACTACGTGCGCTGGGCCATGATCCTGCCGCCGAACGGCTCGCTGGGGGACCTGACCGCGCAGGACGCCGTGCTGTCCAGGATGGAAGGTTGGCACCCACAGCTGCGCGCGCTGATCGAGCAGGCCGACGCGGACAACAGCACGCTGCTGTCCATCCGGGTGGTCAAGCCCGGTGAGCGCTGGGCGTCCGGCCCGGTCACGCTGCTCGGCGACGCGATCCACGCCACCTCCCCGACCGGCGGCAACGGCGCGAACACCGCGCTGCGCGATGCCGACCTGCTGCGCCGCTGCCTGATCGAGGCCAACGAAGGCCGCCAGGATCTGCTCAGCGCGGTCGACGACTACGAGCGGCAGATGTTCGAGTACGGCGCCGAGGCCGTGCGCAGCAGTCTCGAGAAGCTGCCCGCCTTCGCCCCCGAAGCGAAACTGTCCTGAGGCCGAAGTTCACCTTGTGCGCACGACCGGACCCGCCCGGTCGTGGACATGAACGGCGTCGTACAGGTGCTGGTGCTGGTCGTGCATCCGGCGATGCCTAACCCGGCAATCCCGTCCGGCCGTCGCGCTCGGGCTGGTCAGGCCGCGGCCCGGCACTCGGGTACCGCCGTCGGGGACTCCGCCGACCCCTCGACGAACGACAACGTGTTCCCGCTGGTCAGCGGCTCGGACACGTTCAAGGCCGTGGCCTTGTTGACGGCTTCGCGGACCCGTGATGGTGGCCGGTCAAGCCCTCTGCCAAACGCGCCGGGAACCGTGCGGCGGCAGCGCTGTGAGGCCGTCGCGAAAATGGTGGCGGCCGGTTGGGTCAGCGCATCACCGAGCCTGAGGACGTGTTCGACCGCGAGGTCCTGCGAGACGCTCCCGCAGCGCCCCCTCGGTTGAGCTGTCCAACATCCTTACCCTGCAGACCCATCCCGGCGCCCTCCCATAGCCCCAACCAGCTACGACGCTGGTCCGCGATCCCTTTCTGGCGTATTCCGGCCGTCCCCCGTCTTGAGCAGGTTGCCCGGATGCGGCTCGCCGTGCAACAACTGCTCGCGGGCTTCCCCGCTGCCAATCGCGGTGCTCAGGCTACTCAGTGTGTTGCTGAGGAGTTCCCGGTCGGGGCCGAGCAGCGCTGGAGTCCGCTCTCGGTCGGCCACCTCTCTCAGCGCGCCGGCGACTCGCTCGGTGACGTGTGGCGCCCCCAGATCTACCTGGCGCAGGGCGGCATGGTGCCGCATGAGCGCGTCTGCATAGTGGGCCGGCGCGATCTCTGATCCCGCAGGTTCGTAGTAGGTCCAGAACGAGATGGCGAAGTCATCACGCAAATAGACTCGGGGTTCGGCCCGAGGCTCAAGCTCAGCCACCGGACCATCGACCTCGGCGAGACGGCGAGCAACCTCTACTTCGAACTCCGAGCCGGCTCGATGCGCTGAGGGTGCGACCCGCACAAGAACATCGCAAGGGACCAGGCGCAACGCGATGCGGTCCGAGTTGTGGATGACGACCGCATCGTCGACCTGAAGGCCCAGCGCAGAAGCAGTCGCCCCCGCGGCCTCGACCGCGCGACGGACTTCCGACGCCTCCATACCGTCCTCCCTCAATCTTTGAGTACACGTCTGGGGACCACAACGACGTCGTCACACATGCCAATCCTCCAAAACCCAGCCAAGCCGGACCCGGACGCCCTACCAGCAGCCATGAGCCTCACCTGTCTGTCGCCACCACATTCACCGTTCCCGCGGCGTCAGCCGGGTACTCTGCGGGCGTCTTGACAGCGCCTGGTAGGTCCGCAACGCAGTCCGGGGTGCCGTACGCGGGCGTGGCGGCGCCGCAAAGCCGTTCGGGAGGGAGTCATGGTGACGCCGAAGCGAACGGATCAATCCTCCGGTTTTGCGTGAATCGGTCCGCAGGGAGACGGTCCTATTCCAGCCCATTGTCACATGATGCGATCACGAGCACACTCACGGTCAGTCATTCCCGGGGCGTCTTGGAACACCGTGAGAGGAGCGAGGGATGACCGTCCCCGTGAGCATCGACAACAGGATCGGACAGGTGACCACCGAACGCTACGACCAACTGGTCACCGAGGCACGCGAACTGGTCGACACGATCTCCAAGGCCCAGTTCGCCATCGGCGACAAGATTCTTGAGATCGAGCCTCTGCACCAGGCCAGCAACATCGCGTCGGTCCAGGAAGACGCCGGCGTGGAGGCGTCGATGCGCCGCTGCGCCGAGGACATCGGGATCAACTTCTACACCCTCAAGCCCCACCGCTGGGTGTCCTCGCGCTGGCCGGTCGAACACCGCCAGCCGGGCGTCTCACACACTGTCCACACGATCCTCGCCTCCCTACCGGACGAGGCCCGGCGGTGGGAGCTGACCAAGAAGGCGCCGCTGGACGAGCGCATCGGCCGGCATCGCTGGACCCCGGACGCCGCCAAGCGCGTGGTCGGCTTCCAGGTCGACCACCCCTTCACCGTCAAGGAGAAGGGGTGCGCGCGACTTTCGAGTCGCTGGTCACCGGCCAACAGCGGCCCTCTCGCCGCTGCACTATTTCGCCCGGGCTGTCCGCACCCAGCCCCCCTTCTTCCTCACCTTCTTAGACAGAACGGGTCCAGCCATGCGCCGACGCCGCTACCCGTCCGACACCAGCGCCGCCGAGTGGGCGCTGATCGAGCCCCTGCCTCCGCCGCCAGCTTGCCAGAGCCCTTATGGCGGCCGCCCCGAGGTGCATCCGCGCCGGGAGATCATCGCGGCTACGATGCCGGGAAGAAAATCAACGGGACGAAACGGCACATAGCGGTCGACACGCGCGGGTTGCTGCTGCACGCGATCGTCACCCCGGCCAACCTGCCGGACCGGGCCGTTGCCCGTGACATGCTCCACCCCCAGCTCACCCTGGTCTGGGCCGACTCCGCCTACAGCGGCGAGCTGGTCGAATGGGCCCGCACCCGCCTCCGCCTGACCCTCAAGATCGTCTCACGGCCGCGCGATGCGAGCGGATTCGTCGTATTACCCCCGGCAGGGGGAGACCGCAGTTCGCGCACGTCCGAGCTGCCGCGCGCTGGCCCACGCCGCCGATTGTCGCAAGCCGATATGTTGATCGCTGTTACTCCCTGGACACGGTCGCGAGACCCTGAGGCTTCGAGGAGGGGGACCAGGGCCGGGGTGAATGGCATGGCCGGTCTGTTGTTCAGAAGCGGAACATCTCGGCGAACCGGCTGAGTAGCACGGGATCGCCTTCTACGCGCACGCTGCCGTCGTGGAGTACTTCGCTTGGGGTCTTGCTGCCACTCATCAGTTCGCGGATAGGGTGGCCGGTTAGCCGTTCGATGACGAGGTGGGGGGCGGGGTGCGGGCCGATGCCGACCGTGAGTATTCCATCGATGATCTGCAGGCGGAGCGTGAAGTCGCCCATGCGGACCTCGTAACCGATGGTGATTCCTAGGGCTGCTTCCGGCCGGTAAGTGGTGCGGAAGGACATGGCGACCGATTCGGCGGTGACGAGCTCGCCGGGGCGAGGCTCTCTGAGCGTCCGCGCGCCCCAGCGGCCCAGCGCGATGAGCGCCGGTTCGAGGTCGCGTCCGTAGTCGGTGAGCTCGTAGACGACTGCGCGTTCGGGATGCGGGAGCGCGCGACGGGTGGCCAGTCCTGTCTCTTCGAGTTGTTTGAGGCGGGCCGACAGGATGTTGGTCGGGATGGCGGGCAAGCCCTTGCGCAGGTCCGTGAAGCGCTGGGCCCCGGTGAGCAGATTGCGGATGATCAGCATGCTCCACCGTTCGCCGACCATCTCCATCGCGCGGGCCAGGCCGCAGAACTGTCCGTACTCCCGAGACGCCATGATGCAGATCTTACCGCATGCTTCAGTTGACAAATCGTACTTGCAAAAGACAAGCTTGCTGCTCGCAGGTCCTCCCACGGAATGGAGAAACGCATGTCGTTCCAGGCATATCTCGACAACATCGAGGACAAGACCGGACTGGCTCCACGTGAGTTCATCGCTCTGGCGAAGGAACGCGGCTTCGACGAACCGTCCGTGAAAGCCGGAGTGATCATTGACTGGCTGAAACAGGACTACGACCTTGGACGTGGACACGCGATGGCGTTGGTGCACGTGATCAAAAAAGGGCCGAAGATCGACGCCAAACACGTCGGCAGCTCGGGTTCCCATCGCGATGAGTCCGACACGCTATGGCTGGACGGCAAGAACAACCGGCCCTGACGAGTTGACCCGGTAACCCGCGAATCTCGCCTAAAGCCAGCGCTCCTCGTCGATGCCCTATATCCCCTTGAGCGACACGTTCATCCCCAAGGCGAGCGTCCACGAACAGCCAGTCCAAGATCAAGAGTTCAGGAACAGGCACTAAGAACTCCTAACAAAAAGGATCTTGGAATAGGTTGATCACCTCTGCGGTTTGATCACGGCGTGAGGAAGGGTCAACAGCTTCCGTGGATCGTGTCCGATGAACTGTGGGCGCGGATCGAGCCCTTGCTGCCGGTGGTGCTCCGGCGAGCTGACCACCCTGGCCATATACGTCTGGATGACCGGAAGGTCCTGTCGGGGATCTTGTTCGTGCTCTACACCGGGATCCCGTGGGAGTTCCTGCCTCAAGAGTTGGGCTTCGGCTCCGGCATGACCTGCTGGCGGCGCCTACGCGACTGGCATGAGGCCGGGGTCTGGCAGCGGTTGCACGAGTCGCCGCTGTCCGAACTGCACGCCGCCGGGGCGCTGGACTGGTCGAAGGCGGCGGTGGACGGCTCCCACATCCGAGCGCTCAAAGGCGGCCCAAAACTGGACCGAGCCCGGTCGACCGTGCCCGAGCAGGCTCCAAGCACCATCTGATCACCGAAGCGCACGGTATCCTGACCGGCGGTAACCGCGACGACGTCACCCAGCTCATGCCGCTGATCCAGGCTGTCCCGCCTGTCCGTGGCCGGCGCGGGCGACCCCGGCAACGTCCCGACACGATCTACGCCGATCGCGGCTACGACCATGACAAGTACCGCAAGCAGGTCCGAGCAGCCGGGATCACCCCGATCATTGCTCGCCGCGGTACCGAACACGGCTCCGGCCTGGGCGTACATCGGTGGGTGGTCGAGCAAAGCCTCGCACTCCTGCACTGGTTCCGACGTATCCGTTGGGAAATCCGCGACGACATCCACGAAGCCTTCCTCAGCCTCGCCTGCGGCATCATCTGCTGGCGCCGGCTGGTCAACCTCCCAAATGGCCGTGGCTGCTTCTGCTGACCGCCCTCGGTCGCCGGTTTGGATTAGTTGTGTGGAATGCTGTCCGCCCCAAGGGAAGGGCGGATCATCGTGCACGGGATGGGCGAAACGAGTACGGCGGAGCGGTACCGAAAGTTCGGGGAGATGGAGGTCCGGGGTCACTCACCCAGCTACGGGCAGCTATGCATGGGCGTCGGCGCCGACGCCGAACTCCTGGCCCTGATCGATACCCTGCCCGCGGCCAAACGACAACCCAACCTCCTGTTCGGCGCGGTCCGGTTCCTCGGCGGTCCAGTGCATGATTTTGGGGCGTTTCGCATCTGGGTGCTCAAGCATTGGGCGGAGGTCAGCTCCGAGATGCTGGCCCGCAGCACCCAAACCAATGAGCCGGGCCGGTGTGCGACGCTACTGCCGCTTCTGGCGCGCCTGCCGCAGCCACTGGCATTGATCGAGGTCGGCGCCTCGGCCGGACTGTGCCTGTTCCCGGACCGTTACACCTACCGCTTCGATGACCGACCCGCTCTGGGTCCGGCCAGCCCAGTCATGCTGACCTGCCGGACCAGCGGAGCGGTACCGATCCCGCAGCAAGTGCCGTCGGTGGTGTGGCGGGCCGGGATCGACCTGGACCCCCTCAACGTCGCCGATGCCGACCATCTGCGCTGGCTGGAGGCGCTGGTCTGGCCCGAGCAGCAAGATCGGCTGGCACGGCTACGCGCCGCGACTCAGATCGCGCGCGCCGAACCGCCCCACCTCGTTCAGGGTGATCTGAATGCCACCATCGCCGACCTGGTTGGACAGGCCCCGCCGGACGCCACGCTGGTCGTGTTCCACAGCGCGGTTCTGGCCTACTTGCCGCAGGACGAACGCGATCGGTTCGTCGAGACGATACGTGGCTTGCCCGCCCGGTGGATCTCCAACGAGGCGCCCAGCGTAATACCTAGCGTGGCCGCTCGGCTGACCCGTAGCCCATCGACCGACCGTAGCGCGTTCGTCCTGGCCCTGGACGAAGAGCCGGTCGCTTTTACCGGACCACACGGGCAGTTCCTGGACTGGTTGCCAGAATGAAACCGATTTGCTCGCTGAGCAAATCGGGATGCCGCCTGCACCTCCTCAATGCCGACAGGAGACCGTTGCCCCTTCCTCACAGTGAGACACCGCGGGGGACCTATTCCAAGATCCGTTTTGTTAGGAGTTCTAAGGAGTAATGATCGACTACCGGCAGAAGCACACCGCCGACTGGCTCCAGTACTTCGCCTACCGCGCCGCCCGGCCGCTGGCCGCCGGTGTCAAGTGCGCGGTCTACTGGCTGGACGAGGGGGTGGTCGCCAAGGTGCATCAGTCCGGACGCGACCTGCCTGCCGGAGATTGACGTGCTCCTCACGGTGCTCCGCGGCCTCGCCGCCGTTCCGGGGACCGAAGCCATGCGGCGCCTCACGGTCCAAGGCGATGACCGGCCGCTTTGGCGGGGCCACACCCGCTTCCCCGACGCCCTCGCCGCTGTCGTCGATCGTTATCTGGGGTTGTCAAGCGAACCTGCTGGTCAGTCGCACGAAGGTCGCTAAGGCACGTAGATCTCAGCATGCCGAGCATGGTGGGGTCCGGCGCGAAAGTTTTCGAGCGCGTGGAGAGGTGATCGATCCGCGATGGGCCGTTGCGATGAGGCGTCGCAGTGCCGCGTGGGCGGGTGGGCCCCACGTGGCCTTGCCGTCTGGCCGGCCGTGGACACCGGCGTCGCCGATGTGGAGGCTGACGAAGGTGCGGATCACAGCCCATCCGCGGGCGCGGCGCAGGGTTGCGGCGTCCGGGTCCGGCTGGTAGGCGCCATAGGGGGTGCGGCCGAAAAAACGGGCCGTGGTGACCGGGCTTGGACTGACCAGATCATTCCGTCACGGGCAGGCACTCGGCGAGCAGGTCGACGACGTCGCGCCAGGCTCGCTGCGCGTGCCGTGGGTGGTAGCCGACGCCGGGGACCACGGGCTGGTCGACCGGCGGGTGGTGGAAGGCGTGCAACGCGCCGCCGTAGACCACGAGGCGCCAGTCGACGCCCGCGGCCTGCATCTCGGCGGTGAACGCGTCCCGTTGCGCGGGCGGCATGATCGGGTCTTCCGACCCGACCCCGGCCCACACCGGGCAGCGAATGCGTGCCGCCTCGCCCGGTCGGCCCGTGGTCAGTGCGTTGACTGTCGCGATCGCGCGCAGGTTGACGCCGTCGCGCCCGAGTTCCAGACCGATGGCGCCCCCGGTGCCGTAGCCGACGGCGGCGATCCGGTCGGGGTCGGTCCGCGGTTCGGCGCGCAACACGTCGAGCGCCGCGTGGCCGATGCCCCGCATCCGGTCGGGGTCGGCGAGCAGCGGCATGCAACGGGCCAGCATCTCCTCGGGGGCGCCCAAGTAGCGCCCGCCGTGGAGGTCGAAGGCCAGCGCTACGTATCCCAGCTCGGCGAGCGCATCGGCCCGGCGGCGCTCGACGTTGCTGAGCCCCGGGCCCTCTGGTCCGAGCAGCACCGCGGGCCGGCGGTCGACACCGGCCGGGAGCGCGAGGTGCCCGATCATCGTTAGGCCGTCGGCCGGGTACTCGACCGTGCGCGTTGTGATCGTCGTCATGAGACCAGGACTGTAGTGATCGTCGAGCCCGGTCGGGCCGGTGTTCACCGCTGGCAGAGTTCACCGCTGGCAGAATGGGGTCCCGGTATCCAACGAACCCTTCTCTGACCTGGCTCTTCATAAAGGCGGTCCAGCGCGCCCGGGTCGTCCGGGAGGCTGAGGGCGGTGAGCACGTCCGCCCGGACCGCTGCCCACGCCGCGCCTTCCAAGAGCCTGGCCTGGGGATTGCGGTGGAGGCGTTCGCGTAGATTTCGCGGCGCTTGAGATGGCGGTAGAACTGCTCCAGAACGCAGAAGGTAAGGCGTGCCGGTTCACCGAGCCGTCCTCGTGGGCGGGGTGGCCGAACACCAGGCGCTTCCATGGGCCAGTTACCACGGATGCCTCGATCAGGCGGGTCGGGATCAGCGGCGCGGTCAGTCGGCTGCGATTCACGTCCCGGCAGCACCGAGGCTCTCGGACGAGGACCGGCGCGGCCTGGCCGCCCTGTTCTGGTCGAACGTCAACCCGTACGGCACTTCCGCCTGGACATGGACAAGCGCCCCGCACCCGCCGGACACCGCCGACCGACCGTTCACGAAGGCACGAACGTGACCGCGGATGCGGTCGAGTTCGTGCCTGGCATCGGCGCAGGGCCCTTACTTGCTGTGCACGATCTGGATCAGGTTGCCGCAGGTGTCGTCCAGGACCGCTGTGGTGACCGGGCCCATCTCCAGTGGCTCTTGGGTGAAGCGGACCCCGAGCTCGCGCAGCCGGTTGAACTCCGCAGCCACGTCCTCCACGGCGAAGGAGGCGGCCGGGATGCCGTCCTTGACCAGCGCCTCCTTGTACGGCTTCACGGCGGGATGGCCATCGGGCTCCAGCAGCAGTTCGGTCCCGTCGAGGTCTTCCGGTGAGACCACGGTGAGCCAACGGTCCTTGCCCAGCGGGACCTCGGTCTTCTTCACGAAGCCGAGCACGTCGGTATAGAAGCGCAGGGCCTTGTCCTGGTCATCGACGAAGACGCTGGACAGGTGGATCTTCATGGGGTACCTCCGGTGTGTCGGGGCTTGAGCCACCGGGTCACGATGTGCTCAAGCGGTTCGGTGTTCAGATCGTGGAATTTGTAGCGGCCCTGGCGCCGCGAACGGACCAGCCCCGCGGACTCCAGTACGGCCAGGTGCTGGCTGATCCCCTGGCGGGACAGCTCCAGGCCGTGCTTGGTCACCAGCCGTGTGCAAATCTCGAACAGGGTCTGGCCGTCCCGTTCCACCAGCTCATCGAGGATGCGCCGGCGGGTGGGGTCGGCCAGGGCCTTGAAGACATCCTCCGCCATACCCCCATGATAGGCAAGTCGTGACTTGCCTATCATGTTGAGGTCTCTGCGCCCGAACCCGCTCGGCCTGGGGCTATCGGAGCCAGCGATCGAGACGTTCTGGCCCGACGACGAGGAGACGGCGGCCGCCTGCCGCTGCTCCTTCAACGAGGTCGTGGGCCGCCAGTTGCTGAAGCGCTTGCGCACGACAGTCGCAGGTTTGGAACTGGAGGACCGCAGCCGGCAAGCGTTGTCGTCTGGCCGCGGCGCTCGGGACGCGTGCCATGCAGTCCACCGGAGCGTTGTACCGGATCACGCGGTGGCGGATTCGACCCGGGGGTGCGGACGCAGCGCGGGCCACTGACCCGCCTGCGGGGCGGGGGAGTCGGTGGCGAGCGGAAGGATCTTGCGCCGCCGCCTGCTCATCCGCTGGGGCTGACTCCGTGGCCGCACAGCTCCACGGTGCCGCCCAGACTCAGGTAGAGGACCTGTCCGCCGCGCTTCAGAACTCGCCGGGTGCGTCGTCGTCCTCGGGGGGCGGCGTTCCAGGCCTCCATCCGCGCCCGGGCCTGGCTCACCAGGTCAACCTGGTCCAGGACGATGCCACCGGACTCGGTCTCCCGCTCGGCGTCGAGCACCCGTCGTACAGGCTGAAGCGGCCGTACGAGATCGGTACCTCGTCCTCGACGCCCATGTAAGGCGAGCAAGCCAACCGCGGCCGCCGTGCCGAACTGCCGGTGCTCTCGATCAGACAGGTACAGCAGCCGCTCAAAAGCTCAGTCGACGCCTGCTCATCGGGGCATGATCGAGGGCCGCACCTCCGGGCAGCGGACCCCGTTGGCCGGGACCGACTGCGAGATCAGGTAGCGGTCGATCGCGCCCATAGTGCACTCGCTCCGGCCGTACACGCTGTGCCCCGAGCCCTCGTACGTGAGCACGCGGGCCTCGGCGCCGATCTGCTTGGCCGTGCTGAGGGTCCACGGGTAGCCGGTGGCGGGGTCGTTCAGCGAGGAGGCCAGCAGGATGGGCGGGGTGGCGTCCACACGCAGCCGGTGCTGCGGGTTGGGAATGGGCGTGGGCTGCCCCAGGCAGTCGGCGATCCGGCCCAGCGCGGGCGGGCTGTACCTCATGTCCCTGGCCGGCGGCGCCTGCTGGCGCAGGAGTGAGGCGTACTGCGTGTAGTCGGCGACCGGCAGGTGGAAGTCCTGGCAGAACACGGGCGTACTGACCCTCACCTCCTCGTCCTTCTCGGCACTCGCCGCCGGGTACGGGCCGCCGGTGTCGATGGCCACCAGCATCTGGGCGAGTTCCGCCCAATTAGGGTTGTAGAGTCCGGCGAACGCTGTGTCCACCAGCTCGTAGGCGCCCAGGGGTACGTCCGGCAGACCCGGCTCGTGAAGCTCCCCGCGGTCGGCCCGCTCAAGAAGCCTCTTCCAGAACGCCCGGATGTCCTTGCCGTTCAGCGCGCACGACGCCGTTGCCTCACACCAGGTGACGAACTGGTCGAACGCCCCCGCCGTTTGGGTGGCTGTGGTGCTCAGGTAGCTCGCGGTGTTCACGCTATGGTCGAAGTTCGAGTCGAGCGCGAGCGCCCTGACCTTGCCGGGGAAGCGCTCGGCGTATGCCTGGCCGATCAGGGTGCCGTGCGAGACGCCGTAGTAGGTGAGCTTGTCGTCGCCCAGCGCCGCCCGAAGAGCCTCCACGTCACGTGCGACGTCCAGCGAGCTCACGCGGTCGTACAGCGGTCCGGTGCGCGCCCGGCAGTCCTCCCGCAGGCGCTGGTTGAACGACACCCAGGCGTCCATGTCCGCCTGATTCTTGATGAGCGGGTGTGGACGTTCACGCACCAGGGCCGCCGAGCAGACCACCGGGTGGCTGCGTCCCACCCCGCGTGGGTCGAACCCGACGACGTCGAAGCGGCCGCGAAGCTCGGAGCTGAAGTAACTGCTGCCGTGCACCACGAAGTCGACACCGGAGCCGCCCGGCCCGCCGGGGTTGACGACCAAGGAGCCGACCCGGGAAGCCGGGATGGCGGCCTTGCGCCGGGCCACCGCCAGGTCGACGGTGGCGCCGCCGGGGGTGTCCCAGTCGATGGGCACCTTCAGCGTGCCGCATTCGGCGGTCGTGTCCTCGGGGCACGGTGCCCAGCTGATCGTCTGCGAGGAAGTGGCGGCACTGGCGACGCCTCCTGGGATCAGGCTGATGACCAGGGACGAGACGGCTGCGAGCAAGATATGACTCTTCATACGATCCTTCGTGGTCGAGACGGGGCCGGTGACTTCAAGATCATGCGACCACCCACATAACCCCGCCATAACCGTCGCCTCGTCCACCAGCCACCGCATCATCGCCATCAACTGCGGCAGACTCGGGCTCGACCAGTGGTTCTCCGTCGCCCTCGGTCAAGGCGTCGCACGGGAGCGCGACACCGGCACGCCGTGATCAGAAGGCCAGGCTCTGCCAGGTGCCGACCTCGGCCGCGGTCAGGGATCGGGCGAAGATGGCCATGCGGTCCACGGCGCCGGTGAGCCGCTGCCCGCCGCCCTGGTCGGCGCCGAACTGCAGCGGCCTGGCGGCGCATCCGACGATGCCGTCCGCGGTGACCCGGCCGCCTCCCGCCCGCTGCCCGTCGACGTAGACGGTCACCGTGCCGTCACGCTGCATCGTCACCACGACGTCGAGGTAGCGGCTGGTCGGCAGCACCGCGTCGGTCGTGATGTTGAGCCCTCCGCCGATGAACCGTACGTTGTTCGACGGGGTGAGGTCGATCAGCACGCCCTCGGTCCCGGGGTCGCCCGACCGCTGGGAGTCGAAGAGCCGTCGGTATCCGCCGGTGGTGCCCACCTTGACCTCGGCCGCGAACGTCGCTTCGCGCAGGAAGCCGAGCGTTGTCGGTGCCGTCTTGAGATAGGTGGCGCCGTTGAGCACCAGGCCGCCGTCGGCGTCGTAGGCGGCCGTTCCGACGACGGCCGCGTCCCTGCCGTTGCCTGACACATCGGCGACAGCCGTACCGGATGCCGGATCCCAGGCCACGATGGGTCTGTTCGCGGCGGGGACCGCGCAGGGAGCGACGGCCAGTGTCGTGCTGCCGGACGCCGACCAGCCGTCCCCCGCAAGCACGCCGGTGATCCGCGCGCTGCGGTTTCCGTCGGCCGGGCCCGCCGTGACGATGAAGGTCGCGGTCCCGGTACGGCCCGGCGGTACGGCAGGCACGAAACGGGACCGGGGCTCGGCCGTCCATCCCTGCGGAAGCCGTGGCTCCAGTTCGGCCGCGGGCACGGCGCGGCGGCCGGTGGCGGTCACGGTGACCTCGACGGGGAACGAGTCGCCGGGCCCGGTCTCGGCGGGGGCCTTGACCGTCACCCGCACCTCGCCCACGGCGCGGTAGGTGCGCCCCTGCTGCGCGGTGAACGTGATCGTGGAACCGTCGCGGGTGTGCGGCACCTGGCGACCCCACGCGTCCACCAGACGGTAGCGGGCGCCGAAGATCTGGTTGTGGACGGTCAGCGGGCCGTCGGCGCCGGCGTGCAGGACGACCTCGGAGGTGGCGCCGTCCTTCCAGGTGGCGTCCACGGTCACGTTGCCGCGGGCGCGCAGCCCGGAGACGGAGCCGGTCGGCCAGGACGACGGGAGTGCGGGCAGTACGTCGATCGTCGAGTGCTGGCTCTGCAGCAGCATCTCCGCGATGCCGGAGGTGGCGCCGAAGTTGCCGTCGATCTGGAACGGCGGGTGGGTGTCCCACAGGTTCTCCAGCGTGGAGAACTTGAGCTGCTCGCCCAGCATCTTGTGCGCGTGGTCGCCGTCCAGCAGGCGCGCCCAGAAGTTGATCTTCCAGGCCTTGCTCCAGCCGGTGCCGCCGTCGCCGCGCGCGGCCAGCGACACCTTGGCCGCCTCGGCCTCCCGTGACCCGGCGACCAACTGCCGTCCTGGGTGGAGTGCGAACAGGTGCGAGACGTGCCGGTGATCGTCGGTCTTGGAATCCCAGTCGGACTTCCATTCCTGGAGTTGGCCCCACGAGCCGACGCGCAGCCCGGGGTCGAGCTTCTGGAGCGCCTTCCGTATCTCGGGTTCGTCGGTTCCCAGCGCCTTGGCCGCCTCGAGCACGTTCGTGAACAGGTCGAAGACGATCTGCTGTGACATCGACGCGCCGGCCGAGAAGTCGCCGTGCTCGGGAGAGTAGCTCGGCGAGACGACCAGTAGGCCGTCACGCGGGTCGGTGTGCAGGTTGTCGACCCAGAACTCGGCCGCCGCCTTCATCACCGGGTAGGCCGTCTCGCGCAGGTAGGCCAGGTCGCCGCTGAAGCGGTAGTGGTCGTACAGCTGCTGCGTCACCCACGCGGCGGCCTCGGGGAACCAGAACGCGGTCGCCCAGTCGTGCACGCCGGTGAAGCCGAACGGGTTGGTCTCGTTGTGCACCACCCAGCCGCGAGAGCCGAACATCTCCTGGGCGGTCCGCCGGCCAGGCGCGACCATCGCCCGGATGTAGTCGTCGTAGGGGCGGGTCGTCTCGGCGAGGTTGGTCTGCTCGGCGAGCCAATAGTTCATCTGCAGGTTGATGTTGACGTGATAGTCGGCCGACCACGGCGGGCTGGTCGAGTTGTTCCACACGCCCTGCAGGTTGGCCGGCAGCGATCCCTCGCGGGACGAGGCGATCAGCAGGTAGCGGCCGTAGGCGAAGAACATCGCCTCCAGTGCCCGGTCGTCGGGGGAGGATCCGCCGGTGTACGCGGCGCGCAGCCGGTCGGTCGGGATCGTCGGCGTCTTCTGCCCGATGTCGAGCTTGACCCGGTCGAACAGCTTCCGGTAGTCGGCCAGGTGCTCCGACAGTTGCTCGTCGAAGCTCCGCCCGGCGGCCCTGTCGACTGCGGCGGTGACCTTGTCATGCGGGTCCGCGCCCCGGTAG
Organism: Nonomuraea sp. NPDC000554; assembly: GCF_040300065.1. NCBI lineage: Bacteria > Bacillati > Actinomycetota > Actinomycetes > Streptosporangiales > Streptosporangiaceae > Nonomuraea > Nonomuraea sp. NPDC000554. Next base: position 110,969 of record NZ_JBEPDC010000014.1, read on the forward strand.
GCGGGGTAGGCGTCGGCGTAGTCGGTGCCCGCCGACAGTACGAACATCGCGCTGTCGGCGCCGGTGACGGTGATCCGGTCGGTTCCGTCGGTACGGCTACCGCCCTGCGTGACCACCTGGACCTGCGACTCGAACCTCATGCCGTTGTCGGTCAGAACGCCGCGAACGGTCAGCCTGCCATCGCGGACCGTCACCTGCTTGTCGTCGCGCGGCGAGGAGGTGCGGAGCGTGAAGGACACCTTGCCGGCCTGGTCGGCCGAGATGCGGCCGACGATGACGTTGCCGGGGTGGCTGGCAAAGTATTCACGTGAGTAGGTGACACCGTCGGCGGTGTAGCCGACTCTGGCGACCGCCTCACGCAGGCTCAGTTCCCTGCGGTAGCCGGTGGCGTTCGTGTGGCCCGTGTCGAGCCACAGGTCGCCGAAGGTCTGGTAGGCGCCGAATCCGCTCTTGGGCTGGCCGAGCTTCTTCGCGACCTCGTCGGGCGACATCCTGCCGTCACGGTCGATCCGCTGCTGCACCTCGGCGATCGCGTGGGGTCTCGGGCTGGTCCAGTTGCCGAAGTTGTAGCTGCTCTTGGAGCCGGGGCCGCCGGTCCAGAGCGTCTTCTCGTTGAACTGGACCTGCTCGGTCGCGACGCCGCCGAACACCTTCGCGCCCAGCGCGCCGCTGCCGATCGGCAGCGCCTGGGTCTCCCAGTTCGTGGCCGGCTTGTCGTACCAGAGCGTCAAGTCATCGGGTGTCTGGCTGGTGTGGGCTGACGCGGGGTTTCCTACTAGCAGGCCGGTAGTCAGGGGTAGCGCGGAGAGTAACGCGATGCTGAGGCGCCGCCGTGACGAGAGGAACAAGGATACCTCCGAGGATGGAGCGAGCTGCATCACTTGTTAACACTCGAAAGCGGGTCACAGCAAGGGTTCTCATCCGATGTTTTGGGGGCGCGATGACAAGGATGTGGACACATGGCTTGGTCGCCTCCTCCGACGTCAGAGGTCGAGACATCCGATGTGTGACGACGTACCGGCATCGGGTCGTCAGCTCGGTCCTGGCGCAACCGCTGTATCCCCTCCCGACAGCTCTACTTCGCCACAGCCCGTCCAACCGACCACGCCGACATCGTCGTGTACAACGATCAGCTCCAACGGCCGACCTGGGAAGTCCGACCACACTCATCGATACACAGGATTCGACAATTGCTCACGGCCGGGCGGCGGAGATGGCCGCCGGCATGGCCAGGATGACGTGCCGGTGACGGCGCCGTTGGCGCGCGCCCGTCCCGACAATGACGAGCCCGCCCCAGAGGGGCCCGAGGCGCCCTCATAGGGGTTCTTCCGGTGTCACGCGGCGTGAGAAGGCTTGTTCTATCGGGGTTTCTGTTCTGGGTTCGGGCGGTGGGAATCCGGTGCGGTGTCGGCGGGAAGTGGTTCGCGGTGGTCGGCGCGCAGGCCGTCGAGGGAGATGCGCAACAGCCTGTTCCACATCTGTGGGCGGCACTCGGCGGTGATCTGGACGGCGTGGCCCAGTGAGACCAGAAGAAGCAGCAGGTCATCAGTGGTCACGCCAGGGCGCAGCAGGCCCTTGGCGTCGGCGCGGGCGCACAGTTGCTCGATGACGAGACGAAGCTGATGGATGCCCTCTAGATCGGGGACCGACCAGGTCAGCGCGAAGTTCTCCATGATCGCGCGGTGGCGGGCGTAGCCGGTCAGGGCCTGCTGGTAGAAGTCGGTCAGTGCCGCCCAGGGGTCCTCGGCATCGATCGCCGCCTGGCGTGCCGATTCCGCCCATTTCGAGAAGTCCCTGCGCAGGACCGTATGAACGAGATCTTCTTTCTTCGGGAAATGCCGGTAGAGGGTGCCCATGCCCACCCCGCTGCGGCGGGCGATCTCGCGTACGTCCACCGCGGCGCCCTGCTCGGCCAGCACTTCGGCGGCGGCCTCGACAATCGCGTCCCGGTTACGGATCGCATCCGCGCGCGGCGTGCGGCGTCGGGTGATGCTCTCCGGTTCAGCCACTGCCATGCGGCCGAGCATACCTCCTTATGCGGAGCGCATGCTCCGCTCTGTGCTACTTTCAGGAGCAAGTGCTCCGGATAGCGAAGGGGATGCCATGTCCGACTCGTCCACGACCACCGCAACCGAGGCCAAGACTCCTGCCTTCGGCAGTTGGAACGATCGGATCATCGCCGAGTTCCGAGCGAACGCCGGGTACGTGTCTTGGAGCAGCGAAGAGGATTTCGCCGCGGGCCGACCCATCCCGCCCCGGATTCCCGGGTTCGACGAGCAGGGCATGCCGCTCATCTTGGTGCACCACACCGGGGCCAAGACCGGGCGCGAGCGGATCAGCCCGTTGTTCTACCAGCCGGTCGGCGATGGCTGGGCCATCTTCGGAACCCACGGCGGCAGTCCGCATCATCCGGTCTGGTACCACAATCTCATGGCGAATCCGCGGGCCACAGTCGAGGTGGGCACGGAAAGAGTGCCGGTCGTGGCTCGGCTCGCGGAGGGAGCGGAGCGCGAGCGGATCTGGGCGAAAGAGGTAGCGCTCGTCCCGAAGTTCGCCGAGTTCGAGGCAGCCGCAGGCAGGCAGATCCCCGTCGTCGTGCTGGAGCGTGTCCACGGACACCCTTCACCCCACCCCTCCCCGAGAAATGACTCCACGGCCTGATGAACCAACCGTGCGCCTGCCGATAACGTCATCCGCCGATGTCGGCCGACGAACAAGCCTTCGTCCTGACCCGGTCCTGGTCCCACCTCAACCTCGGCGATGCCGACGACTGCGCCACCACCGAGCGGCCGATCCCCTACGGGTTGCTGATCGCGATCTACACGGTGGCCGCGCACGGCTCGCGTCGCACCCGGGCGTGGGCGAGCCGGAAGCGGGCGGTGTGGTACTGGACGGCCACCTTCCCGTTGCCGGTCCGGCACGGCGAGCCGGCGCCGTGCGACACCTCGCCTCCGGGATCCGGACCGCCCTCCACGCCTCCCGGCGCGTGCAAACATGCATCACGGTGACCGCGTTGAACAGCAGACGCGGCGTAGCGATGAGAGCATGCACCCCGATGGCGACCGTGTCCGGGCGGCGTCCGCCGCAGCGCGTCAGTCTTCGAGATCACCGAGCCAGCGCAGGGCGCTCAGCCCGGGCATGAAGCAGTACTCGCCGCCGCGCGTGACGACGAAGCGCGGCAGCGGGTGCAGGCGCCGTCGTACCGGCCGCCGGGGGATCGTGAACTCGCCGGTGCCGTCGCCGGCCCCGACTATCGGATCTCTGGCGTCCCCGGCGCCGAAGAAGACGCCGTCGTTCATCCATTCGGACTGGACGAACTCGAACTGCCGCCCGAGGTGCGCTCCGATGAAGGTGAACATCAGCCCGCGGTCGGCCCCGTCGTCCTCCAGGACCCCCTCGGGCAGCGGCGGGCCGTACACAGTGGCGCGCCTGATCATCCGGTGCAGCCTCGGCGCCCCCGCGACCGCGGCGTCGCGAGGGTTGGCCCGGCGGATGTGGCAGCCGGGAGGGGTCGTGAACCCCGCCGGGTCGTCGCGCTCGTAGAGGAAACGGTTGTTCCGGCGTGGGTCGGCGCCGAGGACGGGGTCGTCGCGCAGCGGGCTGAGCGCCAATGGAGCGCCGCTGCGCCAGCGTCCCATGATCTTGGCCGCGAGCAGTTCCTCGTCTTCGGGGCCGGTGGAGTTGTCCTTCAGATGCTGCCGGAAGGCGGCGACACGTTGGTGGAGTTTGCGGAAGGCCACGTAGGTGCCGTTGCGTCCCAGAATGTCGGGCTGCGGGGTCTGGACACCGCCGAGCTCGTCGCGGTAGCCCAGCACGAACTCGCCTGCCTTGAGCGGCGCCTCCAGCGGGTTTGACCCGGCGATGCCACTGCCTTCGACGGCCGGGTGGCTGATGCCGTCACGGTAGCCGAAGGGCTCGGTCTCGGTCGGCAGTGTGTAGCAGTCCTGCCGCCAGATCGGGACCACACCGGACAGGCGCCGGAACGCAGGTCGGGCGCGATCGACGGCCGCTTCGAGCTGGGCGCTGTCCGGCGCGAGCGCCACCAGCACCACGTGGACGTCGGGCGTGCCCAGCGGCGGTTCCCAGTTCTCGGGGCCGCTCTCGCCGGTGTCGCCCAGCGCGTTCGCCCGTGGGGCCATTCCCTGCCGGAACTCCCAGGCGAACGTGTCAAGCGACTCCTGCGGCACGCCCAGGGCCCTGAGGCCCTGACAGGTGAGCGCGATGCTCACCCAGGTCTCGCCCAGAGGACTCATCGAGTCGGTGGCCGCGGTCACCACCTCGCTCGCGCGCCGCATGAGCTCCCGCCCGTGCGCGCGGTCGTCGATCCGGAACAGGATGTAGGTCGCCGCGTACGGGGTCGGCCGAAGGCTGAGAACCCCGCGCTGGATGTCGTCGAGTTCGAGCGCGGCATGGATTTGCTCGGTCACGGATAACCACCTCCCCGCGGCACTACTTGGACGAGACGACGTTTCTCCAGAAGTTGCGCAGACTCTCGTCTCCGCCGAACAGCGAGCTGAAGATCGTGGAGTCCGCCAGGAGTACGTCGCCGCCCCGGTCGCCGGTCGGAGGCATCCACAGGAACATGTTGAACTCGGTGTTTCCGGCCTCGGTGAACGGGTGCGGCTTGGACAGGTCGATCGGCTGCCTGCCCAGCACGTGGATGGCGTTCGGGTCGTCCGTCGTCAGGGCGTAGTGCGGCAGGTGCATGTGGAAGTTGAAGGTCGTCACCCCTTCCAGCCATCCCTTGGTGTCCAGATCCCGGGCGATGGACAGCGGGGCGATCTTGCCCGGGCCCTGTGTCGCGGGGCGCAGCCCGTAGCGGTTCTCCACCGGCACGCCGAGCCCCTGCATCAAGGAGCGGGTGTACCTGCCGAACTGCTGCTGGCGTGGGACCAGAGGGTCGCCGTGATGGTGGTACTCCATGTCGCGCACGGCGAGGTCGTCAGAGGCCCCGACGTCGTGGTGCGGCCCCAGGACCAGGCAGGTTCCTTCCCGGCCGACGAACTGCCGCAACGCCTCGATCTCCTCGGGCGCGGCCTCCTGCCCGGTGATCAGGTGATCCAGCCCGAACACGAACAAGGTGTCGGTGTCGGCCAGCACCCGCTCGTCGAGCGGGGTGCGGAAACCGGCCTGATCGATGCGCTGGTACACGGGTACCGGGTGTCCGGTGGTCTCCTCGACGAACTGCTGGAACGGAACCCAGGCCCAGAAGAACAGCTCCAGCGTCCCGGCGATGCCCTGCTGGAACCGCATCGGGTCGGACCACTTCGGGTCCTCGTACGCGGGCCAGGCCACGCGCCGGACCTCGGTCATGGTGGAGAACCGGTTGTCGAGCTCGGCCGGGTTCCGGCCAGCCTCGGCCGGGTAGCTCCACGCGACGTAGATGCTCACGCGTCGGCGTCCGGGGGTGTACTCGCGCAGCACATGGTTCTGGTTGTAGGTACGTGCGGTCCTGAACTCACTCATCTCGTCTCCATTGACGGGGCGGCGGGCGGGCGGTGGCCCAGCCTCACTGCAGTTGGTCGAGCATCTCCGACAGGGCGCGCTTGATCCCGAGCGCTTTCTTGACCTCGTCCGAGGTGACGTGCGGATACTCGCCGTACTCGATGAAGCTCGGGCACTGGTGCTCGCGGACGAACCTGATGAACGCCTCGGGGTTGGTCTTCCAGTCCTCGGGGAACCCTTCGAGGTTCTCGAAAGCGGTGCTCACGCCCGACTTGGTGAACAGCGCGATGGCGTCTTCGGTGTACTTGTCGAAGTCGGTGTCGAAGATCCCCTGGTACATGAACCGGGTGTCGTCATCGAAGAGCACCCAGCGCAGGTAGTGCAGTTTCAGCGGTGCGAGCAGATGCGGGTCGGCTTCCAGCGCCTTGGCCAGCGCGTTGCCGTAGTCGCGGATCGCCGCCGCCCGGCCGGGCTTGACCTTGGCGATGACAGTGAACCCGTAGCAGGCCGGGGTCCTCGGAAAGACGGGACCGTATTTCCCCTGTTCGAGGTGGTCGGTCTCCTTGGGAATGACGACTGCCTGTGGCTTGATCTCCATGCTTCTCCCTCCGTCACCAGTCAGTGGGGGGAACCTGCCAGAGCAGCTAACCGGAAACTACCCCAGACCGGGATAAATGGGACGTAAGTGTGTCGGGGCCGCCGCGTCTACGCGGTGAACGACATCAGCCCGCGAGGCTGTCGACCAGGCCCTGCGGATGAGCGCCCAGCGCACCACCGACGCCTTCGGCTGACCGTGCGGAGCCGCCGCCCAGCCTGCGGACGGCGGGCGGCATGCTCAACACCCTGCACATGGCTCGTGAGGTCCCTCAGGCCGTGGACTCCGCCGACGCCGCTCTGTGACCAGGCCTGACAGCGCCGGTGGATGCGGCCGAGAGCGAACCGCGCGACTCTGCTTGATCCGGCCACCGCGGGCGGTCGGCCGCGGTAGCGGCCTTCGGCTTCGGCGGCGGCGATCCCTTCGGCGGTCAGCTCGTTCTGCAGGTCGCGCTGGAACTGCCCGACGGCGGTGATGACGTTGATGAGCAGCGCTGTCGTGGCGTCGTTGGCCGCGAGGTCGTGGAAGTTCGACAGCGGTCCCGACGAGACGCGCAGGGCGACGCCGCGGGCCTGGCACCAGTCGCGTACGGCGTGGATGTCGACCGGGCCGCGGCACAGCCGGAACCGCTCCGACACGGTCAGGATGTCCCCTGGGTGCGCAGCGGCGGCGACCTTCGCGAACGCGGGCTGCTCCAGCGTCGGGATCGTCGACGTCGTCGCCGGGCCCTCGAACAGCAGCACCCCCTCGGCGACGCCTTCGGTTCGCACCAGTAGTCCGGCCTCGGTGAGGATGTGCCGCTGCCGCAGCAGGGACTGGGTGGCGGTGGACGAGCGGGAGTAGACGATCCGCACCGGCGGCTCCTCGGATGGGGGGACGGAGCCCCCTCCTGTCTGTCGGAAAATCCTGTCGTCAATTCGAGCTCGAAAGCACCCATCCGGAGCGGCGTTTTGTGCCGCGAAGTCCTATTTTCCGGGCCGCGGGGAGCCTGGCCGGCGGGGTGTCGGGAAATCACCTAATTCCGACATCTCGGGGAGTTGGGTCACTCGTGCGGAGATGGATCGGGTTCGGGGCAGGGATGGCCGTGGCGATGAGGCTGTCCAGCTTGTCGCGGGTGTCGGTCAAGCTGCTGATCTGGGCGTTGATCCGGTCTCGCTCTGTGGCCAGTCGTTGGAGGAGTTGTGGTGTTACCTCGCCGGTCACGACGCGTGGCATCAGGCCCACGATCGATCTGCTCGGCAGGCCTGCCGCGTACAGCTGCTGGATGAGAAGCACCTGGTCGGCGGCTTCGTCCGGGTAGTTCCGTTGCCCGCTGGGGCTGCGTGCGGCGGCGAGCAGGTGCTGTTCCTCGTAGTAGCGCAGCGCATCCTGCGCTTCACTGAGTTCTTGTCATCGGCGGCCAGGGCAACATCGAACCGGCCGTTGCGTACGCGGTCGAAGTCGACGGGTCAGGATGTTCCGGGGTTCAGGATTGCATCGACGGCCATGTAGAGGGTGTCGTTCTCGGACTGCAAGATCGAGCCGTCGGCGGGGAGGGCTCGCTCCAGCGCGAGGCCGTTCAGGACGGTAAGGAGGAACTTCGCGCGCCGAGAGGTGTCGCCGGGGGCGAGAGCGCCTTCCTGTGTGAGCACCGTCAGCCAGTACTCCACGCGACGTCGCCCCTCCCGTTCGAGGGCGAAGTATGCCTCCCGCACCTGCTCAGTCGGTTCCGAGGCGATGAACTGCTCGTGGACGGTGCGGTGCGCTTCCCGTGCGCCGGCGCCGACTCCGGCGGGGGCGAGGACCTGGCGCAGGCAGTCGACAAGGCGGTCACGGGCTGGCACGTCCCGATCGTGGATCCGCTCTTCGGGGACGACGAGGTCGTACAGACGGGTGAGTACCTCGTCCTGGAGCGCGCGCTGCGTCGGGAAGTGGAAGCGGAGGGATCCCGTGCTCACTCCCGCGCGCGCGGCGACCGCTCGCACGCTGAGCTTCGCCCCGGGGTTTTCCCCGATCAACTGCATCGCCGCCAGGAGAACCTTGTCCCGGCTGCTGAGCTGCTCGTTCTGATCCGTCATCGCATGGGCCTCCGCCTCACTCGTTCACAGCACTATCACACTGTACTAGCACACTGTGATAGCTTCATCACATCCCGACTAACACAGTGTGTTAGTCGGGATGTGATGAAGCGACCCAGGGAGCATCGGCCGGATGGCCGGGGAGCGGAGGGAACGTGTTGAAGGCATGGCGGCGCAGCTGGGCGACCCGGCGGGTCAAGCAGGGCGACGGGCGTCCTCTTCGGCGGTTTCGCTGGTGGCAGTTGCCGTTAGGGCGCGCGCTGTTCCACCTCCGGCCCTCATCCGATGGCCGACGGCCGGGGACTTATGTCGTCGACGTGCGGCACTGGGGCAACCAGTCGGGCGGCGAAAGTACAGCACACCTGTATCTCGACGGTCGCCATCACGCCCAGTCCAGGATCCCCGCCGTGTTCCCTGTGGAGGGCGGCGCCATCGAGGTCGAGACGAGCAGCTTCGGGATCAAGCGCTGCCACTACGTCACCACCACGGGCGAGGAGCACCAACTTGTTCCCGACCCGAAATCGGGCGAGGGCAGACGGGCCCGTCTCGAGCGTGATCATCCGACGGTGAGCCGCATGGTCGCCGCCACCTCGGTAGTGATGCTCGTGATCGGCGTGGGGCTGAACCTCCCGCAGATCATCGGGCCGATCTCGCAGGTGCCGCCCATCGCTGAGAACCTCGGTACCTTCACTTCCCCCATCCACCTGCCGCTCTGGCTCAACATCACGCTCGCCCTCGGCGCCGCGCTGGCCAGCATGGAAAGGGCGCTGCGTCTGCGCTACCACTGGCTGCTCGACGCCGGGGGCAACTGACCGACTACCCAGGCTGCGGCTGACAGGCCGGGTCCGCACGCAGCACTCGGGCCGGTAACACCCAGGGCCCGCTCCAGCAGGCGTCGATGACACATCACCAGAGAAACGGACACGAGAATCATGAACCGCCTTCGCAGACCGTTCCAGATCATCCGCGCTGACCTGCGCGCTTACCTGCTGATCAATGCCCTCGTCTACGGGGTGCTCCTCCTGGGCATGGGCCTGGCCATGATCTTCCCCGATCTCCACGCCGCGCGGACGTCCTCGTTCGTCGACGGCGGCCAAGGGGCGCTCGTCGACACCGTGGTCGGCAGCCCCTGGGTCTTCGGCGCGACCATCTTCTTGGTCAACGTGTTCGCGACAGCGCTGCTGCTCATCGTCCTGCCGTCGCTCGTGATCCCCTTCGCGGGCCTTATAGTCTTCGTGATCAAGACGATCGACATAGGGATCATCCTGGCGCCCGTCAACCGGACATCGGCACTGATCCTCATCCCGCACTCGCTGACCATCCTCATCGAGTTCCAGGCCTACGCACTGGTGATGTTCGGCGCCTACCTGCTGGGCAGGTCCTGGCTCCGGCCGGCGACAGTGGGTGCCACCACGCGACGACAGGCCTATGTGCGCGGTCTGAGCCGACTCGGCTGGCTCTGGCCCACGGCGCTTGCGCTCTTCGTCATCGGCGCGGTCTACGAGGCCGTCGAGATCTACTTCCTCGTACCGCTGGTGCTCGGCACCTGACTGTCCCCATGGAACGCGGGAAGAATCATCTCGCGGGCGACGTCGCTCGTCTGAGGGAGAACGCTGGCGCGACCACGGTCGGGCTGTCTGCGGACGAGCGGGCCGACCTGGACGCTCTGGCCACCAGGGTGGGTGTGGCAGGTGATCGGTATGGGCAGGCGCACATGAACCTCGTCGGGCGCTGACCAGCGTCCCCTCACTCGTGGATCACACCCATCGTCTCACCGCAAGCCCAACAGCGCTGCTGGCCCTCTCCTGCGATCGAGGCTGCCGGGCTCGCCCGCCTGAGCGAGCCTGGCCGGCCGGGCGTCATCCTCGCCGGATGTTCGGCCACGGAACTCAGATCTGGTTCAGGCCGCCGTCGACGTACAGGCTCGAACCGGTGACGAAGCTGCTCTGCTCGGAGGCGAGGAAGGTCACGGCGGCGGCGATCTCCTCCGGGCGCCCGAGCCGGCCCAGGGGCACCTGTGTGGCCAGGTGCTGCTTGAGGCCGGCGGCCTGTTCCGGGTCGGGAGCGAGCCCTGACAGACCAGGGGTGTCGGTCGGGCCGGGCGTGATGGTGTTGACCCGGATGCCGCGTCCCTTGAGTTCGTTGGCCCAGGTCCGGGCGAAGGATCGGGTGGCGGCCTTGGTCGCCGCGTACACGCCGAACGCCTCCGCGCCGACGTCCACGTTGGTGGAGCCGTTCAAGATCACCGAGGCGCCGTCGTTGAGCAGGGGCAGCGCCTTTTGAACGGTGAACAGCGTGCCCCGGACGTTGATACCGAAGAGGGTGTCGAAGTGCTCCTCCGTGACCTGCTCAAGCGGCACGAATGCGGCGACGGAGGCATTGGCGAACAGTACGTCCAAGCCCCGTCCCCGGCTGCGGATCATCTCGTAGAGCCGGTCCAGGTCGGCCAGATTCGAGATGTCGCCGATCACCGCGGTAGCCGCTGAGCCGATCACTTCGACGGCCGCGTCGAGTTCGGTCTTGCGCCGGCCGGTGATGAACACGTGTGCGCCTTCGGCTGCCAGCCGTACGGCACTGGCCAGGCCGATTCCGGTGCTGCCGCCGGTGACGAGAGCGGTCTTGCCCTCAAGTAGTCCCATGTGAATATCCCCTTCCGACTTCGGCATCGATCGCTGCCGAAGTCGGACGATAGCACTTCTGCAGCGATCACTGCAGAAGGGGTAGGCTGCGGGAGTGGAGACCAACCAGAGCGGCCTCATCGGCCGACCGCGAGGATTCGACGCCGACGACGCTCTCGAGCGCGCCATGCTGGTCTTCTGGGAGCACGGCTACGAGGGGGCCAGCCTGGCCAGACTGACCGAGGCGATGGGCATCTCCGCCAAAAGCATGTACGCAGCCTTCGGCAACAAGGAAGAGCTGTTTCGCAAGGCCCTGGAGCGCTACACCGAAGGCCCGAGCGCATACCTGGCCCGGGCCCTGGAGGAGCCGACCGCCCTCGGCGTCGCCACCGCGATCCTGGCCGGCACCGTCCGAACCACCACCCACCCGGCCCATCCCCACGGGTGCCTGGGCGTCCAGGGCGCCCTGGCCGCCAGCGACTCCGGGCGTGGAGTGCGTGACCTTCTCGCCGCCTGGCGCAACAACGGCTGCTCCCGCGTCCGAGAGCGGTTCCAGCGAGCCGTCGACGACGGCGACCTGCCTCCAGATACCGATCCGGGGCTCCTGGCCCGCTATGTCACCACCTTGGCATTCGGCATCGCCGTGCAAGCCGCGAGTGGCGTCGGCCGCGATGAACTCCAGGAGATGGCCGACGCCGCCCTACGCAACTGGCCGCTCCCCTGAGAACCATCCGACGTTCGCCGTCGCGAGCAACCGCTCGCTGTAACGGCCGGGTTTCACGAAGCCCCCGTTTGCGAGAAAGCATGCCGACGGACTGAGGCCGGAAGCGATCAAGATGATCGTCGTTGTTGGGCCGGCCCGGGCGCCCTGCCGTGATCGCTCACGGTGGGTACCCGGCCCGCCCGCCGCACCCGGCGTGCGCGTCTCCACGCACCGGGCGCTCCACGTGTCGTTACCGTGGTCAGTCGCTTTAGGCGGGGAGTTCAGGGGGTTGGAATTCCGTGCCCCCGGTAGCGGTATCGGATCACCTTCACGCTGGCAGCGCCGGTGAACTCGACTCCGTCATGGGCGATTGCCGGCCAGGATGACGGCAATTCCGGCGACCAGGAAGATCAGGCCCCCCATGCCGGTCAGGACGCTGGGCAGGACGCGATAGCGCGCGGTGAAGACCCGGGCTGCCTGAGGCTGTCCGTCGAGGTAGGCGATCGGGACCTGCTGGCCGACGGTCAGCCGCAGGCCGATCCCGGCCACCTGCGGCGTGAACTCGATGTGGTGGCCGGCGTGGTCGGTGAAGGCGATGACCGGATGCTGGGTCGTGTCGTGCACGACCGCCCTGGTCACCGTGCCCCACCCGTGCACGCCGTAGCGCTGTAACCGGGAGATCAGGCGCCGCTCCCTGACCGCGAAGACCAGACACCCGAGCGCGGTGGCGACGAAGACGAAGCCAGCCACTATGGTCATCATGCCGGGAATACTACGGAAATCCGCGAAACAGCGAGCGGCGGCCGCCGTACTCGAGGCCCGGCCCCGCGGCTGGGCGCGTCTGGGAAATGGGGCGGCGTCATCATCCTCCTCGTCCAGGTCGTCGACGACCTCGTCCCACGCCGCGTTGCATCTGTTCAGCCACCGCCCATCCTCCGAAAGATCGCCAAAGGACAGGATCACGCACCCCGCCCGGCACGGCGGATGATTCGCCGCCAAGCTCAAGGAAGCTTCAGAACAAGGACGCCTGCGGTGGCCGCGATCCCGGCATCTACGCCCCTTCCTCGTCCACGCCGCCGTCGCCCTCAGGCACGTCGGGGATCTCACCGAGCTGCCGCAGCTGGCCAGCCTCGGCCACTACGCGAGACTCGGCGAAGAGACCTCCGCCGCATCACCACCGAACCGGCGCCTCGTCCGGCATCGGCGCCGAAACCGCCCGCGCGCTGGCCCGCGCCGGCGCCGAGGTGACCCTGGCAGTCCGCAGCCTGTCGCAGGACATCATCGCCGCCACAGGCAACAAGCAGATCCACATCGCCGTGCTGGACCTCGCCGACCAGGCCTCGGTGGCAGCGTTCGCCGCCGCCTGGCAGGGCCCGCTGCACATCCTGGTCAACAACGCCGGAATCATGGGGGTCCCGCTGACCTTCTCCCGACAGGGCTGAGGTTCAGTGGGGAGAGATGCCGCCCGGCCAGCCGGCCCTGGGCGGCAGAGCCCGTCCCGGCCGAACGCAGAACAGGTCAGATGGCGTTGCCTGGCTCCACCGTCGCCGTTGGCGAGGTCGCCGGCAGGCCGGACAGATCCAGGCGGCGGTCGGGCCGCAGCTGGATCTCCCCGTACGGGGTCATGTTCGAGTGGAAGATCGGGGTCAGGCCGCGCCGGTCGGCGTCGGTCAGCAGGCCCAAGCTGCCCGAACCCGCCCGGCGCTCCATCCGCCGCAGATACGCCGAGGGCGAGGTGTCCCTGGCCGACCTGGCCACCGAGTACAGCGTCGGGCGCTCCACCATCCACCGCATCATCCACGGCCCAGAAGTCTCCAGGTAGAGCGATCACACGCCGAAGCCGGACGTCACATTGCGCTCAAGATCATTCTCAGCGCCAACCGCTGTTCCTGGTTCCCCAACCCCGGATGCGGCCGAGAGCGAACCGCGCGACTCTGCTTGATCCGGCCACCGCCCCGCCGACCGACGCCTTGCCGCAGCCGACCCAGACAGCCGGGTGCAATCACGTAGGGTAAAGCTTGGTCACCCTACGATGCTTAGGTGAACCATTCCAGTCGATTGTGGCGTCGCGCGGACATTCTCTGGGAGGAGCCGGTGCTCCTGGCGCCCCTGGCGCTGACCGCCGTCGTCACCGTGGTGGCCGTTCTGACTCCGAGCCACCTCTACTTCAGCCGCTTTCTCGTGGTCGCCCTCGCTTTCGCCGCTTCGATGTGGCCGGTGGTCGAAACGGTGGCCCTCGGCCTGCTGGCCCTGGTCATCGACGTCCTGATCGCCGTAACCATCGGCCGTCCGGAGGAGTCGCACCCCCACCTGTTCACCATCGCGGTGATCGCGGGTGTGACCGCCGCGGCCGCCTCCGTCAGCCATGTGCGCCAGCAGCGGGAGGAGACCCTCGCCCAGGTCCGCTCCGTCGCCGAGACGACACAGAAGGTCCTGCTGCGCCCTATGCCCCACCGCCTCGGCCGGTTGGACATCGACGCGCTCTACCTCGCTGCCGCGGCCCAGGCCCGTGTCGGCGGTGACTTCTACGAAGCTCTGGAGACGCCCCACGGCGTCCGCCTGATCATCGGAGACGTTCGCGGCAAGGGACTCCCCGCGGTCGGCGTGGCCTCGGCGATCGTCGGATGCTTCCGGGAGGCCGCGTACGACGAGCCGGACCTGGCGCGGCTGGCCCGCCGACTGGACGTGAGCATGAACCGCTACACCACGCTGTTGTCCGGCGACGACCTGGAGTACTTCGCCACGGCCCTGCTCGCCGAGTTCCCCGACGACGGATCGGTGGTCGAAATCGTCAACTGCGGCCACCCCTCGCCGCTGCTGCTCGGCGCGGGAGCGGTCCGCGAGGTCACTCCCGCGGCTCCCTCGCCGCCCATCAACATGGGCGCCCTGCTCGGGCAGGAGTATCACATCGACCCCCTCCCCTTCGCCGCCGGCGACCAACTGCTGCTGTACACCGACGGCGTCACCGAGACCCGCGACCACACTGGCGCGTTCTTCCCGTTGACGCAGCGCGCGGGCCAGTGGGACGCGGACTCCCCTTCCCAGTTGCTCGAGCAGCTGCACAGGGACCTGGTCCATTACAGCCACGGCCGGCTCGACGACGACATCGCGGCCGTCGCCGTCCGCGCGGCGGACGACCGGCCGGGAGGCCCGTCCTCACCGGGCCGCCCGTGACGGTCGCCTTGCCGCCGGACGCGCGTAGGCCGATCAGCCCACCGAAGAGCCTGTAGGCCAATCAGACGAAACACACCTGACAAGGTCGCGCAGATAGGCGGTTGGTCAGCGTCGGCGGGGAGGTTGAGTGTCCCAGCGATCCAGGCCTTGCGGATGCGGCTGCGCACGGTGATGATCGTGTCGGCGAGGTCGAAGAACGCTTCGATGACGGTTAGGCGGCGCTCGTAGCAGCGGGCGAGCCGATGGAAGGCGTTTTGCCAGGCGTGGGTGCGCTCGATGTGCCACCGCCGGGTGGCCTGGACCGGAGCCTTCATCCCCTTCATGGCGAGCTGGCGGTGCAGGCCGCGCTTGTCGAGCAGAGTGCGAGGCTTGGTCGAGTCGTAGCCGGCATCAAGGCGCACGGTGATCTCGTCGGGAAGCGGCCCAAGTTCCTGCAGCAGATCCGGCTGATGGCCGCCCGTCATACCGGACACCGAACCAGTCCCGTAGTGGCCTGAAACCAACCGCTACCGCTCGGTTGCCCCGATACTCACTCGGTCAGGATCTTCGCCGTTGTGGTGGGTCGGTACCGTACGTTCACGACCGACGTGGGGTCGCCTTCGCAGAGCCGGTGGAGGCGGATCGGTTCACTGCCGGGGTTGTCGTACAACCGGATGCCCTCGCCGAGCAGGACCGGCGCGATGTGCAGATCGATCTCGTCGATCAGTCCCCGTTCGAGAAGCTGACGGCCGATGGTGGGCGAGAACACTTCGAGGTTCTTGCCGCCGGCCGCCTCCAGCCCGATCCGCACCGCCTCGGCCAGGTCACAGCTCAGGAACGTGACTCCGTCGGCGGGCGTCGCGTCCTCGGGGTGGTGGGTGAGCACGAAGAGCGGTCCGTTCCAGGCGCCGCCGTACACGCTGCCGGCGTTGGGGGAGTGGTCCCAACCGTCTCGGCCCCCCAGCACGGCGCCCGTGGTCTTGACGTACTCGTCGATCAGGCTCGGACGGGACGAGATCCCGGTCATCCAGTCCATCGCGTGGTTCGGCCCTGCCACGAAACCGTCCAGCGACATCGTGAAGTGCCAGAGCACCTTCCCGCCCGCGGTCTGCGGCTCGGTGTCGCTCATTCGTCGCCTCCTGCGATCTGCTTGTGATGTGCAATCGGTAGACGCACGCTAGGCCACCCGATAGTAGATTGCAACCAGATCGGCGCCCTCGGCCTCGTCCTCAACCCAGTGTCGTGGCGACGCAGCGCCACGCGGTCGGGCTCCCACATGCCGCGCAGAATCTGCTTGGACAGCGGCGGCCGATCGTAGGGGGCCGCCCCTCCTCGCCGGCCAGGGTCAACGAACCGGTGAACCCGTGCTGGCGCAGGGTTTCGGCGACGGCCAGACCCGCCACCGAAACGCCTACGACCATGATGCGGGAGAGCTGGTTCAGGGCGTGGTCAGCGTGATCGCCAGGGCCGGGCAGATGCGGGCGGCCTCGCGGACGTCCTCTTGCAGCCCGGGTTCTGGGCTGTCGTGGAGGAGCGTGACGATGCCGTCCTCGTCGCGCTGGTCGAACACGCCAGGGGCGATGAGGACGCATTGCCCCGAGCCGGCGCAGGCGTCTTGATCGACGATGACTTTCATACGCTTTCTCCTTCTGTGATCTACCAGGTGACGGGCAGTTCGCGAACTCCGTAGAAGACGGCGTGGTCCTTGAAGGTCAGGTGTTGCAGCGGTACGGCCAGGGCCAGCGTGGGGATGCGCCGGTAGAGGGTGCCGTAGACAACCTGCAGTTCTACTCGGGCCAGTGGCTGGCCCAGACACTGGTGGGCGCCGTAGCCGAAGGCGACGTGGTGACGGGCCCTGCGGTGGACGTCGAGGGCGTCGGGGTCGGGGAAGGCCGACCGGTCCCGGTTGGCGATGCTCTTGACGACGATGATGCCTTCGCCCTTGCGGATCAGCCGGCCGCCGATCTCGAGATCCTCCCGCGCGACACGGCGGGCCTCGGTGTGGGTGATGGACAGGTAGCGCAGGAGTTCTTCGACGGCGTTGGCCACCACGGCGGGGTCGCCGTCACGGACCGCCCTGAGCTGGTCCGGGTGCGCCAGCAACGCGGCCGTGCCCAGCGCGATCATGTTCGCGGTGGTGTCGTGCCCGGCCACCAGCAGGAGCTGACCCATCGTGGAGATCTCCCGCCGGGTCATCGCGCCGCTCCGATACTGCTCGACGGCCAGCCTGCTGAGGACGTCGTCGCCCGGGTCTGCGTTCTTCCGGTCCACCAGGTCATCCAGGTAGACGTTGAGCTCCTCGCTGGCGGCCATGGCCTGGGTGGGATCGCCCTCGTCCATGACGAGCGCGCCCGCCACGCGCTGGAAGAAGGCGCGGTCGGCGTAGGGCACTCCCAGCAACTCGCAGATCACCAGCGTGGGGACCGGTAGCGCGATCGCCTCTACCAGGTCGACCAGCTTCGGGCCGGCGAGCATCTCGTCGATGAGATCATCGACGATCTGCTGGATCCTGGGCCTCAGCGCCTCCATTTTTTTGATCATGAAGTCCGCGGTCAGGAGCCGCCGCTGTGCGGTGTGCTCCGGCGGATCCATCTGCATCAGCGTCTTCATCTGCGCGTCGCGTTCCTTGCTCACCGCGTTGGTATGCGGGAAGCCAGGTTGTGCGACGTCGACGCTGATGCGCGGATCGGCGAGCACCGCGCGAGCGTCCGCGTAACGGGTGACCATCCACGGCGTGCTGCCGTCCCACAGTCTCACTCGCGAGATCGGCGCTTCTTCGAGCCGGCGGCCCAGCTCCGGTGCCGGATCAAACGGGCACTTCGGCGCACGGGCCATGGGGAACGTCTGCGGCTCTGATGGGGCGTCGGTCAACGGATCTCCTTGTCTCGAATGCGGTCAGCGATGATGCCGGGCGTGTGCTGACCAGGGGGCGAGGTCCTGAGCCGGACAACCGGTCACGCCCCTCGGGGCAGCGGGGCCCGATCGGCCGGTTCCGTCAGGCTCGTACGATTGGCGGCGTGGGCGCTGAGGGCGCCGATCGCGCAGATGACCGCGAGTCCGAACAGCACGTTCCGGGCCGCGTCGAGCATCGAGGCGCCGCCCAGGTTGAGCAGGACCCCGGCCACCGCCGTGCCGAACGCGATCGACAGGCTCGTCACGGTGGCGATCGCCGCCGCCGCCCGTCCGCCTTCCTCGGGATCCTGGGTGCTGGACATGGCGGCCACGGACAGGTGCGGGTAGGCGAGACCGATTCCCGCCCCGGCGACGAACAGCACCGGCACCCACACGAGCACCAGCCAGATCGGCGTGTCTTCGCGCTGCAGCAGCCCCTGAACCAGGAGGCCGGCGGCGAGCAGCACCGGGCCGAGCACGCACAGCCGGCGCATCGCACGGTGCCCTGTCACCGACGAGCTGCCGATCTGGGTCACCGACCAGCCGAGCGAGATGGCCGCGGCGAAGAACCCCGCCACGAGGGGTGGCAGGCCGGCCAGCCGCTGGCCGAACAGAGGCAGGAACGACTCGACCGCGACGCCGAAGGCCAGCAGCCCGAGCGTCAGGTAGACCCACTTCAACGACGACCCCCTCTGGTAGGTCGTACGCGGGAAGACCCGCAGCTCGCTGCGCCGCTCATGGACGACGAACCCGGCCATCAGCAGCAGCGCCACCCCGATGCCGGCGGCCTTCGCCGGCGTGCCGGCCACGACCCCCGCCACGCTCACTGCCCCAGCCGCGGCCGTTGACATCAGCAGCGACACGACCGGGACCGGCACCCGTGTGCTGCCGCGTTCGCTGCGCGGCAGCACACGGGGCACGATCGCGCCACACACGGCCCCGATCACCGCCATCGCCGCGAACGCCAGCCGCCACGAGCCGACCTGGGCGAACAGGCCGCCAATCGCTGGGCCGGCGAAGTTGCCGACGCCGTACATCGCCGACATCAGTGCGGTGCCGCGTGTCCAGAGCCGGGCCGGCAGCGCCGCCCGGATGACGGCGAACCCCAGCCCGGACAGCAGCCCGGCGCCCAGTCCCTGGACGCCCCGGGAGACCAGGAGCAGCGCCATCTCCGGGCTCACCGCGCAGGTCAGCGAGCCCGCGGTGAACGTGGCGAAGCCGAGGAGGTAGGCGCCGACGTTCCCCCATCGGGACAGGAACCGGCCGGTGAGCATCGTCGCGATCACCATGGCGACGAGGTAGATCGTCATGTTCCAGGCGTAGAAACTCGCGCCGCCGAGCTCGGCCACCGCGGTCGGCAGCAGGCTCGCCGCCAGGTAGATGTTGATCGCGCCGACGAGCACTCCGCCGGCCAGCACGATCGCCGCGCCGAGATGCTCCCGGCCCAGCAACTCCCGCCACGCGGGCGGGACGAATGTCTCGATGGCGGGCTCCGCGCCGCCGGGCTGTTCGTGGTCGTCAGAACTCATGACTTCAAGGCTGTCGTTGAACTGTCCCCGGAGACTTTTCCGCCGCCTGTCGTG
The DNA here is from genome assembly GCF_040300065.1 of Nonomuraea sp. NPDC000554. Classification (NCBI taxonomy): domain Bacteria; kingdom Bacillati; phylum Actinomycetota; class Actinomycetes; order Streptosporangiales; family Streptosporangiaceae; genus Nonomuraea; species Nonomuraea sp. NPDC000554. The sequence continues at coordinate 130,015 of NZ_JBEPDC010000014.1, forward strand.
GACGGTGCGGGGCCGATGGATGGGAAAGCCTCAAGCCTCGATGGAACCTTGCCTGCCGCTGGGGCGCGGGCGCTGGCCCGAAAGGCCCGGACCCTCAGTTCAGTGCGGACGCCCGAGGGCGGCGGCGAGATCGCCCAAGTGCTTCGAGACCGGACCGACGGTGAGGAGCCCGCTGCCCGCCCCGGCCAGCTCCGCCGCCGCGGGGGCGAGCTCGGCGTGGGCGCGCTCCATCGTCTCGCGGTCGCCGACGGTGATGGCCGCTTGGCCGGTGAGGCACCACAGGGCCTCGAACAGCAGGTCGCGAGGCGGGTCCGGTATGTTGCGCAGCGCCGCCGCGGCCTCTGTGCGGCAGCCCTGGGCCAGCAGCAGAGGGCGAGTCCAGGGCTCGTAGGGCCCCCAGTCGGTGTGCTCGCCGGCCTGGACGGGCAGCGCGTGCCGCACACGCAGGCACAGCAGCGCGAGCGGCAGCAGGCCGTGCTCCAGCCCGGGCATGCCGGCGCCGTCCAGCCGGGCGGCGGCGTCCCTGTAGGCCGCGTCCGCCTCGGCCGCCGGGCCGGTCTCGGCGAGCCGCAACGCGGCGTACCACTGGGTGAACACGCCCACCAGCGGCAGCTCGTGGCGCTCGGCCAGGCGGTCCGCGGCGGTCGCATGGCGGTCGGCTGCGGCGAAGTCCGCCAGGGCGCTGCGCGCCTGGATGCGGATGAGGTGGCCGAGGACCTCGAAGCCGGCCAGGCCGTGCCGGGCGGACAGGGTGACCAGCTCGGCGCCGATCTCGTCGCGATGCGGCGCCAGACCGGCGCGGTCGAAGCTCTGCATGAACACGGCGTTGAGCGCGAACGCCAGCAACGCCGGATCGTCCAGGCGGCGGGCGATCTCCTCCGCCTGCCGGGCGGCCTGAGGCCCGCGCGCCGCGCGGGTGCCGCGCGTCTCCAGGGCGATCGTCGCCAGCAGCCGGGCCCGCGCCGCCTCGTGCCCGCCAGGCAGCGGGGCCGCCCCGTATCCGCTCGGCGCGAGGGCGGTCAGGGTGCGCTCGGCCGCCGCGACCGCCTGTGCGGCCTGCTCCGGGTCGTCGACCCGCGTCCAGATCGCCGGGACGTCGTAGGCGCCGATCACGCGGGCGGTCAGTTCCGCGTCGCCCAGTTCCTCGGCCGCGGCGATGGCCGCCACGCGGTGCCGGCGGGCTTCCTGAAGGCCGCTGCCGCCGGTCACCGCGAGGTTGCGCAGCAGCCCCACTGTCGACTCCAGGCGTGCCCGGGCCCCTGACGGGACGGCGCGGTCGTAGGCGGCCGCCGTCTGCGCCCACACCCGCGCCGCCCCGCCCGGCTCGGGGTCGAGGTGGACGGCGTGACCGAGGATGTCGGCCTCCAGGCCCCGCAGTCGTGGACCCGGGTCCACGCCCAGCTGCTCGGCCAGAAGCGTGCGCGCCCGGCGCAGGACCGCCAGCGCGTCGCCCTGGCGTCCGGTGCGGTATAGCGCCAGGGCCAGCAGCCTCCAGGCGTCCTCCCGCCACGGGTGCTCGGCCACGTGCGCGTCCAGGTCCGCCGCCGCCTCGGCCGCCAGGCCCAGGGACAGGCGGGCCTCGGCCACCCGCTCGACGGCGTGCAGCCGCAGTTCGGCGAGGCGGGAGCGCTCCGCGCGGGCCCAGGGCTGGTCGGCGAACTCGGCGTAGGCGGGCCCGCGCCAGCACTCCAGCGCCTGGCGAAGCCGCGCGAACACGTCCTCGGGCGACAGCGTGGCGGTGGCGGCCACCGCCTGCTCGAAGCGCCAGGCGTCCACCGTGTCGGGCTCGGCGCGCAGCGCGTATCCGGGCCCCTCGGTGACCAGCAACCGAGCCGGAGCGCGGGGCGGACGTCGGGGTTCCAGCGCGCGGCGCAGCGCGGCCACGAAGGTGCGCACCGCGCCCACCGCGTCAGCGGGCGGATCCGGCCACAGGTCGTCGACCAGGCGGGTGACGGGGACGACGCGGCGACGGGCGATGATCAGCCGGGCCAGCACCGCCCGGTGCCGAGGGCCCTTCAGGGCGATCGCGTCCCCGGCGTCGTCCCAGGCCGTCACCGGCCCCAGCACGCCGAACAGGACCTGCACCCCTGACCATCCTTTCCCCGGCGGTTCGCCCCCAGGCCACGGTAGCGCGCTCATTCGATGCTCATCCGCGCCTGGAACGCTGAGGCCAACCCACCACAGGAAGGGGCGGAACCATGGCGCCTGCCATCACCGGCTTCGACTATCAGCACGTCCCCGTCGCCGACGGCGTGTCGCTCAACGCGGCCGTCGGCGGCTCGGGCACTCCGATCGTGCTGCTGCACGGCTTCCCGCAGACCCACCTGATGTGGCGGCACGTGGCCGCCGACCTCGCGGCCGACCACACCGTGATCTGCCCCGACCTGCGCGGCTACGGCTCCAGCGACAAACCCGCCGACACCGACGGCACCGCCTACGCCAAGCGCACCATGGCCGCCGACATCGTCGCGCTGGCCCGCGCGCTCGGACACGAGCGCTTCGCGCTGGCCGGGCACGACCGCGGCGCCCTGGTCGCCTTCCGCGCCGCACTCGACCACCCCGAGACGATCACCCATCTGGCCTGCCTGGACGTGCTCCCGACCCTGGACATGTGGGACGTGATGCACGGCACCACCGCCGCCGTCGGCTTCCACCTGTACCTGATGGCCCAGCCTCCCGGCCTGCCCGAGCAGCTGATCGCCGCCAGCTCGGACGCCTTCTTCGGTCACTTCCTCGACATCTGGGCCGCCGACCCGCAGGCCGTTCCCGCCGACGTCCGCGCCGCCTACTTGGACGCCTGCCGCGAGGCGGTGCCCTCGATCGTCGCCGACTACCGCGCGTCCGCCGGCATCGACGTCGAGCACGACCAGGCCGACCGCGCGGCCGGCAACCGGTTGCGGATGCCGGTCACCGTGCTCCAGCAGGACTGGGGCGCCGCCCTCGGCTTCGACGCCGCCGCGCTGTGGCAGGCCTGGGCGTCCGACCTGCGGCACGTCGGCGTCACCTGCGGCCATTTCATGGCCGAGGAAGCCCCCGCCGACATCGTCAAGGTTCTGCGGGACCTGCTCGCCCGCTGAATGGCTGTTCCTGGGTTCCTCAACCCCGAGGATTCTACGTACGGGCTTGCCGACCGATCAGCCGCTCGTGACGTGGGGCGGCATGGGTTCTCTACTCGGCGTGCTCGACTGCGGCTTTCGGGAGTGCGAGCATCACGAGCGCCGTGATCAGGTAGAGCGCGGCGGAGGCGATCAGGACGATGCTGAGCGCGTGACTGTAGTCGGGCAGCACCGGTGCTCCGGTGGCTGAACCGGTGACGGTGGTGAAGAAGATCGTGCCGAGAACGGCGATGCCGACGGCGCCGCCGATCTGGTTGACGGTGGAAAGCACTCCGCCTGCAGCGCCTGCGTTGCGTCCGGGGACGCCTGCGAGGACGACGTTGACGAGAATGGGTGCGGCGAGACCGAGCCCGAGGCCACCGATGAAGAGCGCGAGGGCGAGGAGCCAGTATCCGGGATCGTTGCCGTCCTTGACGATGGACCACAGGACGAGCTGCGATGCCGAGATGGTGAGCGAGCCGATGATCAGAAGCGTTCTGCCCGCTTTGGCGGCGAGAGCGACGCCGAGGCCGGAGGTGATGATCGAGCCGAGCGCGTACGGGAGGATCACCAGGCCGGTCTCCCATGCGGTTCGGCCGGTTCCGTTCTGGAGGTAGACCGAGAGGGTGAGGAAGTACGACCCGATGCCGCCGAAGAAGAGCACCGAAGCGCTCAGGCCGACTGCGAAGGCGCGGATTCTCAGCAGAGCCGGGTCAAAGACAGGTTCGTTTCCGCGTCCGGTGAGACGGCGCTCGTAGGCGAGGAAGATCGCGAGCACGATGACTCCGGCTGCGAGGAGGGCGTAGCTGGCCCAGGTCCATCCCCATGTCTCGGTCTGGATGATCGGCAGCAGCAGGAGAAGAATGCCCGTGGCCGCGAGGAGCGCGCCTGGGAGGTCCAGTCGCGCGGTCGAGGCGGAGCGGGACTCCGGCAGGACCTTCGCGCCGCTGATGAGGGCCAGGATCGAGACGGGCACGTTGATCCAGAAGATCGTGCGCCAGCCCAGGTCGAACAGGTCGGCGTCGACGAGCAGCCCACCCAGCAGCGGGCCGGCGACCGAGGCGAGGCCCTGGACCGCTCCGTAGGCGCCAAACGCCTTGGCACGCTCGCCCGGAGCGAATGATGCCCGAATGATCCCGAATACCTGCGGGACCATGATGCCGGCGGTCAGTCCCTGCCCGGCCCGCATGCCGATGAGCATCCCCGGATCGACGGCCAGCGCGCACAGCGCCGAGGTGACCATGAACCCGGCCAGCCCGATCATGAACAGCCGTTTACGGCCGTACTGATCACCGAGCCGTCCGCCGGTGATCAGGCCCGCGCCCAGGGCGAGGGTGTAGGCGGCGATCGTCCACTGGATCTGAGTGTCGCCGGCACCCAGGTCTTGGGCTATCGCCGGGGCCGCGACGGTGACGATCGTCGCGTCGAGCAGGTCCATGAAGGAACCGAAGAGCACCACCAACAGCGCCGTGGTCGCGCCGGCGCTGGCGATGAGTGCCGGGGAAGCCTCAGCTGTGTGGATGCTCGCTCGGGGGCTCGGTGAATTGGTCATGTCGGCCACCATCGCGGGCATAGTTGCCATCGAGTGACCGCTATCGGGGAGAGAATCGGAGAATCATGGCTGCTACCTCCGCGCGGACGCTCAAGCTGCTGTCAATCTTCGGGATCGGCGCGACCTTGACCGCCGAGGAACTCGCCACCCGACTCGGAGCGTCAGTGAGAACCGTGCGTCGCGATATCGATACGCTCCGGGACCTCGGGTACGAGATCGAGGCCGTCCGCGGAGCAGGTGGAGGATATCGGCTCGGTCACGCTACCCGCTTGCCGCCGGTCGTATTCGACGAAGATCAGGCCGTCGCCACGGCCGTCGCGCTCCAGACCGTGCCGACTGTCCTCTCCGGCATCCGCGAGAACGCGGCCCGTGCTCTCGCCACGCTGCACCAGGCGATGCCCGCGCGCAGCCGCCTGCACGCCGAAGCGTTCACCGTCTCCTCAGCCCGCAACTACTGGGAGTTCCCCGCGCCACCGATCGACGCCGAGATCGTCCGCGCCGTTGGCAGCGCGATCAACCGGCAGCACCTCGTTCGCGTGGACTACACCGGTGACGGCGAACCCGTCACACTCACGCTGGAACCGCACGACCTCGTGGTCTGGGCCGCACGCTGGTACCTGGTCGCCTTCGACCTGGATGCGGACCGATGGCGCGCGATGCGCGTGGACCGCATCAAACCACACATACCCACGCACACCCCCTTCGACCGACGTGACATCCCGCACGGCGATCCCGTCGCCTTCGTCATGACCGCACACGACCGCGGAGACGCCGCCGCCGAATGGCAATGCCGCGGCTCAGCCATCCTCGCCCTGCCCGCCTCCACCGTCGCCCGGTTCGCGCCCGGCGGATCAACAGTCGAGTACGACACCGAAACCACATGCCGACTCACACTCGGCGCATGGTCATGGCCAGGACTGGCAGGACTGCTCCTCACCTTCGACGCCGACATCACAGACATCGAACCCGCCGAACTCAGGCAAGCCCTGCACTCCCTGCGCACCCGAATCACCAAGGGACTCCGACCCGACCGACCGCACCGGTGACCTGCACATCTGGCGTCCGCATGTCACCCTCCACGCAAGATCATCCGTGGGCTTACCCGGCAACACCGTTGCGTTTGAGTCTTGAGCGGCAGGTCAAGCTCTGGTGAATGACGCAACGGGACGTCCTGATAGATCAACTTGTTGCTGAGGCAAGGCGATCATCGGGAGTCCCGTTGCGGGAGAAGTCTGTCATCACACGAACGATCGAGGTGGCCGGGGGTGTGTACGCGCCCGGGCACTTGGGCGAGCTGACGCAGGTCGTGGACTTCGCGCTGGAGGAGACCGGGATGCGGGAGCGGCGGCTGCGCCTGCTGCCGTCGCGGGTGGTGGGACCTTGTTGCACACGCCCGACGAGCCGACGATCACCTGGCGCTACCCGAAGCGGGCCGGTGAGCATCTGGAATTCGGCTACCCGTTGCTGCGGCTCGTGGTCCTGGTCGGGTGTGGTACCCGTGCCGTCCTGGCCGCCGCGTTCGGACCCGAGAGCGACGATGAACTCACTTATGCGGGGCGCCTGTTGAGTGTGCTGGACCGGACGATGCTTCTGCTGGCAGATGCCGGCTTCGAGGCGAACGAGTCCGCCCGGCATGTCCACGCCACCGGTGCGCAGTTTCTGGCCCGGAGCACCACGGCGTCCTCGGCGATCACGATGCGCATGCGCTGTCCGTTCACAGGTGCAGGGGAAGTTCGACGGTGATCACCGTAGGCCCTCCTGCCGGGCTGTGAATGTCGATCATGCCGTCCAACGTCTGGACCCGGGCGGCCAGTCCGCGTAATCCGGATCCGGTGCCGATCGTCGCGCCGCCGGTGCCGTCGTCGCGCACCCGCAGGGTCAGCAGTCCATCACGCACCCGTACCTCGATGGCGGCGTGCCTGGCGCCGCTGTGCTTGGCCACGTTGGCGAGCAGTTCCGTCGTGCAGAAGTAGGCGATGGCCTCGATGGCCGGAGCCGGTCGCTCGGGCAGGTCGGCTTCGAACCGGGCGGGGATCGGGCTCCGTGCGGTGAGCGTGGCCAGGGCGACCTCCAGCCCTTGGTCGAGCGCCGGCGGGTGGATGCCGCGGATCAGGTCACGCAGCTCGGCCACCGTCTCCTTGGCGCTGCGGTGCGCGCTGTCGACGAGGACGCGGGCGCGCTGGAGCCGTTCGGGCTGGTCGGCCTGCTCGAGCTCGTCCTGAGCCATGCCTAGGCTCATGGCCAGCGTCACCAGCCGTGCCGCCGTCCCGTCGTGCAGGTCCCGCTCGATCCGGCGGAGCCTGGCGACCGCGTCCTCTGCTGCCAGCGCTCGCGCCTGCTCCAGCCGGCGGATCCGGGTGTCGCCCGGCGCGGGCCCGAGCAGCGTACGGGCGAGCATGCGCTCGGGGGCCAGGGCGAGGTGGACGCCCCACGGGGCGAGGAGCAGCAGCGCCAGTCCGACGGCGCTCACCAGCGCCGCAACCGGCCAGCCGGGGGGAGACAGGTGCGCCAAGGCGGAGGACTGTCCCCACAGGGGGCAGCCGAGCAGGAGCACACCGCCTCCCCACAGCCCGGCGGCGGCCGCGCAGGCGACCACGGCCGCCGGCAGCCGGAGCAGGCTATGGATGACGGCGCGCCATCCCGCCACGTCACCGAGCGCCGCGCCGAGCCGGTTCAACAGCCCCGGCCCGGCACGGAACGGGCCGGGATCGGGCACCCGCACCCCGGCCCACGCTCGTGCCAGCCGTCGATTGGCCGTGCCGAGCCCTCTGGCCGCCATCACGCTCAGGGCCAGCATCGGCACTCCGACGAGATTCGCCGTCAGGATGACGCTCAGCAGCACGAGAACGAGATGGAGCAGGCCGGCTCCCACCATGAACGGCAACATCAGCGCGTAAGCGAGCTCTCGCTGCGACCGCTCCCGCACCGGAGTAGTGATCAGCACACGTCACCTCTCTGCCTGCCTGTCCACGCTCCTCCTCGCCAGACGCCGCACGCCGTCCAGCCTGACGGACACGCACGCGCGAGAACAGCCGGACCGCCCGTGGGGGACATCCCGAAACCAACACGGAGGACGTCCCGGTGGTGGCCATCCGGTCGGTGTCACCAGAGTGATCACACATGACGACAACCAAGCAGAGGCGCAGGCGCGGCAGGACCAGAGGGCTGGTCATCGGTGTAACGATGGCGGCGCTGGCGGGAACGACCCCGGCGGCAGCCGCCGCTAGAGATACGCAGCCGACCTGGCGGGACTGCGCCGGCCAGGGCATACCGGCGGGCATGCAGTGCGCTGCGATCGAGGTGCCGGTGGACTGGGCCAAGCCGGACGGGCCGAAGGTCAAACTGGACCTGGCCCGGCTGCCCGCCACCGAGTCTGCGCGCCGGATCGGCAGCGTGCTGGGGGTTCCCGGCGGTCCCGGGGCCAACGGGATCGACGACCTGAAGCGCACCGCGACCGACCTCACCGAACTACGGCGCAGGTTCGACCTCGTCGCCTACAAACCGCGCACCACCGTGTGGCGTGATCAGCTGCCCCCATCCTGCATGCAGCCTGGAACGTCACTGTTTGAGCCGCAGGGCCAGAAGCAGTACAAGGCATTGGCCGCGGCGATGACCGAGGCCTTCAAAGAGTGCCAGAACGCGGACAAAACCGGTCTTTTCGCCCACATGGACTCCCTGTCAGTGGCCAGAGACATGGACGCGGTTCGCGAGGCTCTGGGCGAGGAACGGCTGAGCTTCATGGCCAACTCCTACGGAGGGGTACCCGCCGCCGCCTATGTCCGGCTGTTCCCGCAGCGCATCCGAGCCATGTATCTCGACGGGACGATCAACCAGGTCGACGGCTGGCGCGACCAGACGCTGCGGGCTCTGCCCGTCCTGGAACGGGTCTTCACCAGATTCACCACCTGGTGTGCGGACACCCCCGCCTGCGCGTTGCACGGACAGGACGCCGGGGCGGTCTGGCGCAAGCTCACTCGAGACGCCGATCGCAGGCCGATCCCGGTCACCTCTTCCGAGTTCGGCAAGGGCAAGCTGACCGGATGGCATCTGAGGAGCTTCGGCTTCATCGGCGATCCCGGACCGAACAACTCGCGGTGGCTGGCCTTCGCCGAGGCTGTCGACAAGGCCCGGGGCGGGGACGGGTCCGGGTTCGCCGATTCCGCTCTCGGCAACGCGCGGATCTGGGCCATGCCCGGAGTGCTGGCGATGAACTGCGCAGATGACCGTGGCTACAACAGCTACGCGCAGCTGCAGAAGTTCCGCCGTCAAGCGGAGAAGATCTCGCCGAACTTGGGGGGAGCGTCATTCGACGCGCTGGGATGCACCGGTTGGCCGCTACAGGTCGCCAACCCGTCCCGCCCGCTGCAGACTCGCGGCCTGCCGCCGTTCCTGGGAGTCGGCAGCACGTGGGGGGACTACGCATGGACCGAGAGCTTCACCAGGATGATCCCGGGTTCAGTGACCGTCGGCTACGACGGGCCCGGCCATGTCATGTACCTGTCGGGCAAGAAGTGTCCGATCCGACACGCGACCACGTACCTGACCGACCTGAGCCTGCCCGAACCGGGTACCACCTGCCCTGCCGAATGACAGCCATATCGATAGGAATCGGCTGCCCAACCGGCACCACCGCGAGACCATGAGGAGGCGCCAGGTTGATCGAGTGACGCAAACAGCTCTCACAAACGAGCGATTCCGATAGAAGATCATCAACGCGTCTCAGGGGATGGCCGGAGGTCTCGAATCCTTCTCACAACTCGTTCTCGCTCAAGTTCCCGATCGAGGCGGTTCTGAGAAATGTTTGTGAGAGGACTCGGGGCATGCTCGACGTCCCCCAGCCCCGAATGAGCGCCGTGTATCCGCCGCCGATTCCGGTACCGCCGACGACGTCACCCGTGACGCCGATGAGGTCGAACGTCACCCCTGTCCGCGATGCGACGTCCAGCCCGGATCACCCTGCCGGTCACGGTCCGGCGCCGTCGCCGGCACCTACCACACCGGCCGCTTCACCAAGGTTCCCCGGCTGGCCAAACGACTGCGCGTCCAAACTCCCGCCGACCGCAGACCAGGCCAGCCCTGGCGGCCCCGCACCCCGCCCGCCCCCATCGACCCCGACGCTGTCGAACAGGCTCCCGCCGAGTACGCCGCCTTCCATAAAGGGCTCTAACCTCGCTGACCCGCGGATCAGCCGTCAGCACCAACAACCACGACGAAGTCCTTCTACCTCGGCGCGGAACACCACGTCACTGGATTCTGCTCCATTGCTACCGGGACCCCACCAACGAGGACTCTTGCAAGATCAACACGGTTCCGGGTGCATGGCGTGATTCTTCGGTGCTCTTGTACCGCCAAAATCCGGTCCGATCCTCCCCGGAGGCCGATCGTGATGAGGACGCAGATCGCCGCAAGGACAAGGGTTCCGATCAGGACTTCGGTGGGGCTGTAGTGCGGTAGCCGGGCGTGTGCTGCGAGGACGACGGCGGCGGTGATGGAGGCCGGGACCGGCAGGGGGGCGGGGGGGAGGAGGAGGGCGCAGCCGCGCCTCGTCCATCAACCGGCCGGACATGACGTCGCCGCCCGCACCGTTACCGTGGCGAGAGTCCCCACGCCGCGGCCTCCTCACCGCCTCGGGGACCTTCCCCGTCCTCGGCTGCCTGCAGGGCGACCAACCAGGTCTCCTCCAGCTACTGGGGGAGGTACTCGTTCGGAGCGTGCGGCAGCCCTATTGATGATCGGTTTCGAGCAGCCGCAGGCCGAACCAGCCCCAGTAGACGCGGTGACGCTGGATGAGTCCGTCGGCGATCTCCATCACCTCGACGAGGTCCATCTGATCTCCGTCCGGCGCGGAGCGCGGATACTCCCAGATCAGCGTCCGGCCGTCGGTGAAGTAATCGGTGCGGAACCGCTTGCGCTGCGGCGGCTGGCGGTCGAACACGACCTGGATGAACTCGCGCAGTTGCTCGTGGCCCTGCCGGATACCGTCGTCGACGCCGAGATGGTGGCGAATGAGCGGACTCTCAAGGACCGCATCGGGCGCGTAGAGGGCGAGCGCCGCGTCGAGATCCCTCGCTCCCAGTGCTTCGTCCCATGCATGAAAGATCCGCTCGATCTCTTGTCCTGTGCCCTGGTCTGATGCCGTCATGAACTCCTGGCTCCTACTCAGCCGTGCCTCATGGTGAACGAGGCCCAGTCTGGTAGCGAACCCTTTCGACGAGCGCCGAAATATCGCCGGAGCGCCGCCGGTAGGCCGCGACCGCGCCGTCTTTCGTCCCGCCGGTGCGGTCAGCCGGCCCGCCCCCTTACCCGCAAGGCTCCGTGCGGCTCAACCGTCTGCCAGGCACTTGCGCACAGCCTCGATCAGGCGGTTGGCACGGGCGTCGCCGTGGCCGATCATTCGGTTGGCGACGTACCCGAAGCCCACGCCGAACTCGTCGTCAGCGAAGGCGAACTGTCCGCCCGCTCCGTCGTTGCCGAAACTGCGCTGCCCCAGCATCGGCCGGAAGGCCGAGTCGAGCAGGAAGCCCGAGCCCCAGCGCGCCCCGGCGTCGAAGCCCAGCCATCCCTTGCCGGAGGCAACCTCGCGGACCGCGTCCGCCACGGTGTCCGGCGTGAGCAGCCGCTCTCGTCCCTCGATGCCGGTCACGGCCGCCGCGTACAGTCCAGCGAGGCCGCTCGCCGACGCCGTGGCACCCGCTCCGGGCAACTCCATGCCGAGCAGCGCCGGGTCGTTCCAGCCGTGCGGCTCGTCGAGGCCGGGGAAGACCAGCGCGCCGTTCATCGTCACGATGCGGGTGAGCAGGTGTTCAGGTCCTGGCATCCCCGGCCGCCCTTCGGCCTCGACGAGCCGGGCACGACCGTCCATCTCCTCGGCGGGCAGGCCGATCCAGGCCCGTAGCCCCAGCGGCTCTCCCACGGCACGGCGGAAGTAGGCGCCAGGGGTGAGCCCGGTGATGCGCCGGATGACCTCACCGATGAGGAACCCGAAGACGTGGCCGTGGTACTCGTACGCCGTGTCCGGCTCCCACAGCGGTTCCTGCTCCTCGATGGCGTGGATCACCGGTGTCCAGGCGGCGATCTCCTCGAAGCTGAGCACCGGGTCAAGGGTGGGGAGCCCTGCCCGGTGTCCGAGGACCATGCGACAAGTGATGGTCTCCTTGCCGTGCTGCGCGAACTCGGGCCAGTACTGGCTCACCGGGGCATCCAGCTCGAGGTGTCCCTCCTGTGCGAGGAGGTGGGCGCAGATGCCGACGATGCCCTTGGCGCAGGAGAAGACGGGCACGACCGTGTCCTCGGTCCACGGCCGGCCGGTCCGCTCGTCCGCGCCCCCGCCCCACAGGTCCACGACCTTGCGTCCGTCGACGAACACGGTGACGGCCGCGCCGAGTTCACCGTATTCGGCGAAGTTTCGGGTGAAGGCGTCTGCGACTGCTCCGAATCGTTCGTCGGCCCATCCGCTGTGCTTCACGGTGATCATCTTTCTCTTGGTGTGTCGATGGTTGCAGTGATACGCGTGGGCCTGGCCGCCCCGGTTCACACCATGATCTTGTCCAGGAACGCGGACAGTTTGCCCCTGGTGCGATCGATCTGCTGCTCCACCGTCAGGGTCTCTTCGAGGCGCCCTCCCAGGTCCGGGATCTTCTTGCCCCGCACGTACAGGGAACAGGCGAGGTCGGTGCACACGTACACGCCGACCGAGTTGCTGTCCCGGCCGGCCTGCCCCGCTCGCCGGGCGGTCATCAGGGAGACGCCGCTGCCGGGATGCGTGGTGAAGCACAGGGAGCACATTCCACGGCGGAGACTTCCGCGCCGCTCGGCGGCCAGGCGGAGCGCCACGCCGACGACCTCGCCACCGCGATCGGTGACGAGGTAGCTGCGATCCGGAGCGCCGGAGTCGCGCCATCCCAGGAAGTCAAGGTCGTCCCAGGGCTGCTCGGCGAGGCTCCGTGGGAGCGTCAGCCGCTTGGCCTCCCCTTTGGAGCAGTTGACGAACGATGCGCGGATTTCCTGTTCATTGACTGCTTTCATGGCGCGGAACGCTACAATCCCTAGGAACATTATGCAACTGCCTATTACCCCTAGGAAGCGTGGAGGTGGCGGATGGCTCGTGCGGGACTGACAGCCGAGCGCGTGACGACGGCGGCCGCAGACCTGGCTGACGCCGTCGGGTTCGAGAACATCACCGTGTCCGCGCTGGCGCGGAGCTTCGGAGTCAAGGACGCGAGCCTGTACGCGCACGTCAGGAATCTTCAGGATCTGCGGGAACGGGTCGCGCTGCTGGCCGCGGGAGAACTGGCCGACCGCATCGCCGCGGCGGTCGCGGGCCGGGCCGGGAAGGACGCCATGGCCGCGTTCGCCAACGCCTACCGCGACTACGCACTGGCCCACCCCGGCCGCTACACGGCGACCCAGGCGGTCCAGCTGGACCCCGCCGTCCTCGCCACGTCCACCGTCTACGCCCGCACCATCGAGCTCACCCACGCGATGTTGCGCGGATACAAGCTGGTCGAGCCGGACCTGACCGACGCGGGCCGCCTGGTGCGCAGCGCCTTCCACGGCTACATCACCCTGGAGGCCAACGGCGGGTTCAGGCACTCCCGCGACGTGCAGAAGTCCTGGGAGCGGGCCCTTGACGGCCTCCACCTCCTGCTGGAGAACTGGCCTGCTCACGCGGCGGAGGAAGAAGGGGCATAACGAGGTGCGCTCGCCTCGCTGATGGCGACCTGGCCCGACGTGCCGGAACGAGCACCCTGTGGCCGCGGGTCGACGGGCAACTCGAAGAGGCCCTCACCCACGGCCCCGACCCACTCCACCTCGCCGCCGTCTTCGGCCTCGCCCTCAAGACCGCCATCGGCTACGCCGAAGAGGCGCGTCCTCCTCATCGGCCGCGGGCGGCGGCGTGCTGTCCGCGACGCGACGGGCACGGATGATGCCCCATCCCACCAGTGCCGCAGCCACGACCGTGAGCGCGAGGCCAGCCCAGGTGACCGCCTCGCGGAACTCCGTGGTCTGGTAAGTGCTCCAGCTCGACGTGGCGATATCGCCGGTGAAGAGCGCTGCGAGGATGGTCCCGCTGACAGCGATGCTGATTCCGGTGGTGACTTCGCTGGCGGTGTCCACTAGCGCCGCTCCGATGGTGGTGCGGTTGGTCGGGAGGCCACGCATCACGTTGGTCCCGGCGACGACACCTACGACGCGCATACCGGCGGCGACGAGCACGAGCGCGAGGGCGACCCACACGTACCCGAAGCGGCCCAGCAGCCCGTAGACGGCGAGCCCGCACACGACGGCTCCGGCGCTGAGCCAGGCGGCCTTGTCGAGACCGACACGCGTCACCAGCGGACCGATGAGAGCACCGCCGGCGATGAGCACGACAACCTGCGGCACCATTCCCATAGCCGCTTGGGCGGGCGTCCAGGCCCAATCGAGCTGGAGTTGCAGGGTCACGAGGTAGCCGAGGCCGGCGGCGGCCTTGAACGCCAGGCCGCTCGACACGAGTGGGCGAGCGACGAGTTCGAGGTCGAGCAGCGGATAGCGGGCAGAACGCTCGCGGACGACGAACAGCACCGCCATCACGATGGCCGCCGCCGTGGTCAGCCACGGGAGAGGCGATGCGGTGCCCGCGTCGACGAACTGCGTCGGTGCGACCAGCGCGAGCACGATCGTGGCCGTGCCGAGCAGGGCACCCGCGCCATCGATCGGGTCGCGGTGCAGCTCGTCCGCCTTGTCAGCGGGGATGCCGCGTCGAATGCCGATGAACGCGAGTGCGGCGATCGGCACGTTCACCAGCAGCAGCGCCTGCCACGGAGCGAACGCGAGCACGAAGCCACCTACCGTGGGCCCGATCGCGAGTCCGGCCAGGCCCACGGTCGAGATCAGCGTCGTCGCACGGACGCGGAGCCCGTCTTCGTCGAACAGGCGGAACGCCAAGGCGAGGGAGCCTGGCGTCGTCATCGCGGCCGCGACGCCCATCGCCGCGCGGATCGCGATGAGCTGCTCCACCGTGGTGACGAACGCGGTTGCCAGACTTGCCGCACCCAGCAGCGCCAGCCCGACCAGCATGACCTTGCGGCGGCCAACCCGGTCAGCCAGCGCGCCGAGGGCCAGCATCAGCCCGCCGAACACGACGGCGTACACGCCCGTGACCCACTGCAGCGCAGTCGTCGACGCCGACAGTTCGCGGCCGATGGTCGGCAATGCGACGTTGAGGATCGAGTTGTCGAGCATCTCGAACAGAAAGACCGCTGACAGCCCTGCGAGGGCTACCCCCGCTTCACGGAGGGAGCGCGGCGAACGAGAGGCTTCGGTCGGGGCGCCGACATTCTCGACAGCCCCATGACGACGGACATTCACTGCGCACTCCGGCATCCACCTCGGAAAACCCCCAGGATCTCCGCCGCGCGCTCCAGCAAGGAAGGCGTCCGTCGCCGCGCGGACGGTCAACGCCTGCCCCCACGACGGTGGGCAGCGCTTCCCCTTGCCGCAGATGATAGGCCTCAGCCCCCATTCGCCCGCCGCTCACTCCTGCCGACCCGATGGCGGCGACCTGCCGCTGAAGCCTGGTGTCGGCGCCGATTTGCCGTTCAAGCAAGGCGACGTTGATACGCGGCGGATACATGGCTGAGCACCCGCGGATACCCGGTCGATACGGAGCGGACGGAAACGGGCTCCAGAGTGGCCACGGCGTCGTGAAGGACGGCGTGATCCCACCGAGAAGGAGTGCTTGATGCGTGTGTTGATGTGCGGTCTGCTCGGTCTGGCGGTGCTGACCGGCTGCGGGGGAGCGCCAACCCCCGCAGCCGACGGCGGCGGTGCCACGATGGACAAGCTCAGAGAGCGGGAGACCGTCATCGCCACCTGCATGAAGCAGAAGGGTTTCTCCTACACCCCCTCGGTCAGCCGGCCCAAGCAGTCCGATGCCGACCCCGCTGACTACGCGGCGATGAAGGCGGCCCGCAGCAAGGAGGGCTTCGGCGTCTTCTCCGCCGTCGTCTATCCGAAGCCGCCGGAAACGCAGGCGCCGGACCCCAACCGGGCGACGATCGACGGTCTCTCCGGCGCCAAGCGGGACGCCTACCTCAAGACCATGAACGAGTGCCGGGTCAACGCCCTCCGGCAGGTGGACGGCCTGAAAGTCACCTCGGTCGCCGACTATCAGGACCAGATGAGCACGGAGATCGAGAACATCGACAAGGTTCTCGACGGCGACCCCAAGCTCCTGGAGCTCGCCGCGCCGTTCGCCGAGTGCCTGAAGTCCAAAGGCGAGCGGGTGACCTCCGCGAAGCCGCTCGCGCTGAGCGTCCGTGGCTGGGAGGTGTGGAACGAGCAGGCCGACCAGCTCGGCAAGGCGGGCAAGGTCACGGCGGAGGCGGCCAGGCCGTACCTCGCCAAGGAGATCAAGTCGGCGCTGGTCGACCTCGATTGCGGCAAGGACTTCTACGCCGCCTTCGTCCCCCTGCAAAGGCGGCTCACCAACGAGGCCAGGGTGAAGTACGGGTTCGAAGAGCGGTGATGCGTACCCCTCGTGGCAAGCTGCTGCTCGTGCTGGCCGTGGTCGTGGTGGTCGCGGGCACCGGCTGGGGAGTGGGCACCCTGCTGCGCTCCCCGGCCGACGAGGCGGCGGCGCGCAAGCCGCCCAAACCGTCGCTGGTCACCGCCGCGGTCGAGCGGCGCAAGCTGGTCGCCACCGTCGTGGTCAGCGGCACGTTGGAGTACGGCTCGCCGTATCCGGTCTCGCTGGCCGGAGTGGTGGGCGGCAGCGAAACCGCTCAGCGCGCCACCCGCGCTCCCCGGCGGGGCACCCTCGCGGAGGGCGCGGTGCTGATGGAGGTGAACGGGCGCCCGGTGTTCGTCTTCGCCGGCACGGTGCCGATGCACCGCAGTATCGCCTCCGGCGCCAAGGGGGCCGATGTCAAGCAGTTGCAGAAGGCGCTGCGCAGGCTCGGCTACCGCGTACCCGCGACCGGCGTGTTCGACCAGGCGACCATCACCGCGGTGTCGCGCTTCTACGCCAAGCGGGGCTATGAGGCGCAGCAACCCACCCTGGAACTGCGGCAGAAGCGCGACGACCTGCGCCGGGCCGTACGGGCCGCGCAGGAAGTGCTCGCGACCGAGCGTAAGGCACTTGACGAGGGCAAGGATGTGCTCCCGTTGAAGGTCAAGTTCGCCAACGCCCGGCAGGATCTGAAGGAGGCCGAACAGGCGCTGAAGAGCGCGCGGGCACAGGATCACACCACCGAGGACGAGGCCAAGGTCGAGGCCGCCGAGAGCGCCGTGCGGGCGGCCGAGGAGAAACTGCTGACGGCCCAGCAGGAGCTCGCCCAGGCCACCGCGACGCCCACCCCCGTGCCCAACCCCAGCCCCACCGCAGGTCCCACTGCCGGGCCGCCTGCCGACACCCGCCTGCTCGAACTCCGGGTCGCCAACGCCAGAGCGGATCTGACCGCCGCCAGGTCGGCGCTGGAGCGCGTACTGGAGGAGGCCGGGACCGCGCGGGCCAAGCGGCTGACCGAGCTGACGAAGAACGTCCGGGTGGCACGCGAGGCCGTCGTCACCGCCGAGCAGGCGCTCAGGCAGGTCAGGCAGCTCTCGCCCGTCAAGCTGAAGGTGGCCAACGCCCAGAGTGACCTGGTCGCGGCCCAGGCGCTGCTGGCCGAGTTCTCCCGGACCTACGGCACCACCGTCCCGCCGGGAGAGGTCGTCTTCCTGCCCAAGCTGCCCGCCCGCCTGCACAAGTCGTCCGTCAAGGCGGGGGAGCTGGTGGACAAGTCGATCGCCACGGTGACCAGCTCCGCCTTCGTGGTCTCAGGCTCGGTGGACGTGGCTGAGGCCGAGCGGCTGAAGACAGGTCTGAACGCGAGCATCGAAACCGAGGCCGGCAAGACCGTCCCGGGCACGCTGACCTCCCTCGGCGGACGTGACGCGAAGGGCGCCGTGCCGGTGACGATCACTCCTGCCTCGATGAAGGGCCTCAAGAAGCTCGCCGGCGCGCCCGTCACGGTTCGCGTCACCATCGGAGCAACCGACCAGGAGGTGCTCGTGGTCCCCGCCGCGGCGGTCGTCACCGCCGCGGATGGCAAGGCCCGGGTGCAGGTGGAGACCGCGCCCGACCAGACCAAGGAGGTCGAGGTACGCACCGGCCTGTCCGCCGACGGAGCCGTGGAGGTGACCGGCGACCTCAGGCCGGGCGACATGGTGGTGATCAACAGTGCCTGAGCCGGTCATCCTGCTGCACGACCTGACCAAGGAGTTCCCCACCGATCCTCCCGTCAGGGCGCTCTCCGCCGTCAACCTAAGAGTTGAAAAATCGGACTACGTCGCCATAGTCGGCCCTTCGGGATCCGGGAAGTCCACCCTGCTCAACACGCTCGGTCTGCTCGACCGGCCGACCAGCGGCAGCTACCGGCTCGACGGCATCGAGACCATCTCACTGAAGGACAGCGTGCGGACCACCATCCGCGGCAGCCGCATCGGCTTCGTCTTCCAGTCCTTCCACTTGTTGCCGCACCGCAGCGTGCTGGAGAACGTCATGCTGGCCGAGGTCTACGGCGCGGCACGGCGCGGGGGGCGGCGGGAGCGCGCGATGCGCGCTCTGGAGCGGGTACGGCTGTCGCACCGGGTGGACTTCCTGCCCGGCAGGCTGTCCGGCGGTGAGCGGCAGCGCGCCGCCATCGCCCGCGCCCTCCTGGGCGAACCGTCGCTGCTGCTGTGCGACGAGCCCACCGGCAACCTCGACAGCAAGAACACCGACGCCGTGCTCGACCTGTTCGACGAACTGCGCGCCCAGGGGATGACCATCGTGGTCATCACGCACGAGACCGACGTGAGCGACCGGGCCGGGCGCCGGGTGCGCATCACTGACGGCGTCCTCACGGAGGAGTAGATGTGCACCCTCGCGACCTGCTGAACGAGGCCGTGGCGGGTCTGCTTGCCCGCCCGGTGCGCTCGGCGCTGACCACGCTGGGCACCGTGCTGGGCATCACCACGCTCGTGGTCACTCTGGGCATCGCCGCGACGGCGGGCAACCAGATCGTCGGCCGCTTCGACGAGCTCACCGCCACCTCCGTCACGGTCGAAGTCCCGGAGAACCCATTCCCCCTGGTCGATTGGGCCGACGTCAGCCGGGTGACCCGGCTGCGCGGGGTGGTCTCCGCCGCGGCGCTCGCCGAGTCGAAACAGAGCGCCAACCTCAGCGTCCGCTCCAACGACATCGTGGACCCGACCCGGGTCACCGACCAGACTCTGACCGTGGTCTCCAGCAGCCCCGGCCTGCCCGCCGCGGTCAAGGGCAGAATGCTCGAGGGCCGCTACTTCGACGCCGGGCACATCGCCCGCGGGGACAAGGTCGTCGTGCTGGGCCAGCACGCGGCCAAGCTGCTGGGCATCACCCGGCTGGCACGGGCCCCGGCCGTCTTCATCGGCACCGAGGCGTACACCGTCATCGGCGTGCTCGGCGACCTGAAACGCGAAAAGAGCCTCGCGAGCGCGGTCCTGTTGCCACCGGCGGTCGGCAAGCGCTACGGCCTGAGCACCGTGACCCGGGTCCTGGTCAACACCGGCCTCGGCGCCGCGGAACTGATCGCCAAGCAGGCGCCGGCCGCGCTCAGCCCCGGCAACGAGGCCCTCCTCCAGGTCATCTCGCCGCCCAGCCCCACCAGAGCCCGCGATGCGGTGGAAGGCGACGTCAACGCCCTCTTCCTGATCCTCGGGCTGGTCTCCCTGGTCGTCGGCGCGGTCGGCATCGCCAACGTCACGCTGGTGACCGTGATGGAGCGCATCGCCGAGATCGGCTTGCGCCGTGCCCTCGGCGCCGCCCGCCGCCACATCGCCGCGCAGTTCCTGCTGGAGTCCACCCTCACCGGGCTGACCGGCGGCATCATCGGCGCTTCCGGAGGGATCGTCGTGATCGTCGCGGTCTGCGCTGCCAAGCAGTGGACTCCGGTCTTGGATGTACGGCTGGCTGTCATGGCACCTGCCGCCGGTGCCGTCGTCGGGCTGCTCGCGGGCCTGTACCCGGCCCTGCGTGCCGCTCGTATGGAACCAGTCAACGCACTTCGGTAGATATGGTGCATTTTCATGACATCCCTGCTGCTCGTCGAAGACGACGCGGTGATCCGCGCATCGGTCAGCCTGGCCCTGGAACGCTACGGCTATCGCATGACCACCGCCGCTGACGGGCTGAGCGGCCTGGAGGCGGCCCAGGCGGGCGGCCACGACCTGCTGCTGCTGGACGTGATGCTGCCCAGCCTGGACGGCATCAGCTTGTGCCGCAGGGTCCGGGAGACCAGTCAGGTGCCGATCCTCATGATGTCGGCCCGCGGCGACGGCCTGGACATCATCGCCGGGCTGGAGGGTGGCGCCGACGACTATGTGGTCAAACCAGTCGACCTGCCGGTGCTGGTGGCCAGGATCCGCTCGCTGCTGCGCCGGGCCACCATCGCTCAGCCCCAGCCCACGACCGGGCAGGCCGCCGCGAGGCTCACCTTCGGCGAGCTGAGCATCGACACCGGTTCGCTGGAGGTACGGCGGGCTGGGCGACGCGTCGAGCTGAGCCCGACCGAGTTGCGGCTGCTGCTGGAGTTCGCCGCCCATCCCGGCATCGTGCTGGAACGGGCGACGCTGCTGCGCACCGTGTGGGACTACGGATGGGACGGCGACAGCCGCGTGGTCGACCTGTGCGTACAGCGCCTGCGCAAGAAGATCGGCGCCGAGCGCATCGAGACGGTCCGCGGGTTCGGCTACAAATTGAGCGCCACTTGAATCCGGCTTCGCTGCGATGGAAGATCGCCGCTCTCGTCACGCTCGCCTCCACCGTCGTCGCCGCCATGGTTGGGCTCCTGGTTCACCGGGCGACCTGGCAGCGTGCCCTGGACATCGGCGCGGCCCGAGCGCAGACGGCCCTCGACAAGTCACTGGCCCCCGCTGACCGGCCCGGCGGCACGCCCGACGACGTGGTGACCGTCGAGGAGCTCCCTGACGCGCTGGCCGCCCAGCTGCGGCCCGGCCGGCCGGTGATCTGGTATGGGCTCGATCACCGGGACGAGCCGTGGATGTGGGCTGCCCAACCGTATGGCAGCGACGGCCGCCATGCGGTGAGCGTACAGATCTCGATGGGCTCGGAGCTGCGCAGCCTGTACGCGCTGGACCGCAACATGGCCAAAGCCGCACTGCTCGCCCTGTCGGGGGTGGTACCGCTGTCGGTGCTGGCGGCCGAACTCCCCAACCGGCGGCTTCGGCGCATGGCCCGCACCGCCCGCGAGATCGCCGAGGGCAACCTGGCCGCTCGTACCGATGCGGGTGGCCGGGACGAGATCGCCGAGATCGGCACCGGGCTCAACTCCATGGCCGCCAGCCTGCAGCGGCGGCTGCTGGCCGAGCAGCGCTTCACGGCCGACGTCGCGCACGATCTGCGTACCCCGCTGATGGGGTTGCTGACCGCCAGCCAGTTGCTGCCCGACGGGCAGGCCACCGACATGGTCCGCGACCGAATCGGGGTGCTGCGCAGCCTGGTTGACGATCTGCTGGAAATCTCCCACCTGGACGCCACCGGCGAACAACCGGATCGACAGTCGGTGCCGCTGGCCGACCTGGTACGCGAGTCGCTGCACCGTGTCGACGTGCCCGCCGACCTGCATATCGTCGGCGACCAGGGCGACACGACAGCCGTCACCGATGCGCGCCGCCTGGAGCGCATCGTCGCCAACCTGCTCCTCAACGCCCGCACGCACGGCGCCGCCCCGGTAATGATCACCGTGCGCGCCCGCCAGATCGTCATCCGCGATCATGGGCCAGGTTTCCCACCTGACCTGCTTGCGAGCCTGAACAAGGGACAGGCGCAGCGCTTCCGCACCGGACGGACCGAGCGCGGCCGCGGGCACGGACTCGGCCTGACCATCGTGCTCGGCCACGCCCGCATCATCGGGGCAACCCTCCAGTTCGCCAACCCGGTCGACGGTGGTGCGAGCGTCACCATCATCCTGCCCAGCTGAGGTGCCCAGCGGTACCCACTCAAGGTGGCCGATCCCAGCCCGACGGCGAGACACCGGCCGTCCGCAGCACACCCGCCTCGCCGCACCGGCCAGCCCGTCATGCACAGGCCAAACCGCCACCGGCCGGATCCCGCCCGGACTGGCGGCCAGGGGGCTGCAGGTCGAGCACGCCGGCTTCGGACGGAGCCGGGCGTCGGGCGCGAAGGTCGCGCGCGTCCACGAGGCGCTGTCGAGCAGCCCCAACCGGCACGACGTGATCGCCTCCCGGCGGCGACCGACGCTGACCGGCCCACCCGTACCGCTGAATCCTGTACTGATCCTTCTCAGTCGCGAGGTCAACCGGTTTCCAAGCCGCCCGCAGTGTTCAGGGCCCTGGCTGTGCTGTACGTGGCACGCCAAGTAGCGGGAGGCATGTCGGCCTGGCGTCGGAAGAACGTGGTGAAGTTGCCGACGTCCCGGAAGCCGAGGCGTCGGGCGCAGCTGCTGACCGGCAGGTCGGTGTGGGCGAGCAGCCGTTTGGCTTCCAGCAGGATGCGCTGGTCGAGGAGTGCTTTGGCGCCTGTGCCAGTGGCGGCACGAGTAGCGCGGGTGAGGGTGCGCACGTCATAGCCCAGTGCCTGCGCGTAGTCGGCCACGTGGTGCCAGTCGGTGAAGTGCTCTTCGACAGCGGCCCGATAGGTGCGAAACACGTCCATATGCCGGTTACTGGAGCTTGTGGCGCCGGTTGAGGCCGGCGTGTCGGGGAGTGCGCGCAGGATCAGTGCCGCCAGCAGGTGGGAGAGCAGTGCGGGGGATGCCAGGCGTGGTGTTCGTACTGCTGTGTCGTGTTCGCGGCCGAGATGTTCGGCTGCGAGCAGGGCGAGGGACAGCCGCTGCTGGTCCAGGTGCCAGCACGCCGGTGTGGTGGCCTCTGACGCTGTGAAGCCGGGGAGGAAGCCGGGCCGGAAGAGGGCCAGCGGGCCGTCGCAGGCGTCGATGTCGCTCCAACGGTGCACCATGCCCGGCCGGATCCACACGGCGCTGCCTTCCTCCAGCCGGTAGCCGTGGAAGTCCGCTTCGTGGGCGCCGGTTCCGGAGCCGACCAGAGCGAACACGTGGAAGTCGGGGCGTTGCAGCTGTACGCGACGGCGGTGGACGTCCATCGAACGCAGCGCGGCGAAACTGAGCACCTCCACCCCGTACGCCGATCCGACGGCAGGCAGATAGTGCAGTTGCCGCACAGCACTCTGTCCGCTTTTCACAATGACGGTGCTCCTTTCCGCCAAGGGAGGGGACACCCCCTCGAATACTGTCGCGGCTGAGCCTGACAAGCAGGTCAGGTTACCCGGTTCAGAGCTGTGGCAGGACGCCGGGCGCCGCTTTCCACAGCCGACAGGAAAGGCGCGATGATGACGGAAACGACAACGACGGTTCCCGTGGCGGGCGGGTCACTCCCCGTGCGAGTAGGGGGCCGCACCGGACGCACGTTGGTGTTCGTTCATTACTGGGGCGGCTCCGCCGACACCTGGGAAGGCGTGATCGGCCACCTGCCGCCTGGGCAGGCGACGGTTCGCTTCGATCAGCGCGGCTGGGGCACCTCGCAGGCGTTGCCGGGGCCCTACCACCTGGACCAGCTCGCCGACGATCTCGCCCATGTGGTCGAGACGAGCGTGTCGGGGCCGTTCGTCCTCGTCGGCCACTCGATGGGCGGTAAGGTGAGCCAGCTCGTCGCGGCCCGCCGACCGGCCGGGCTGGCCGGCCTGGTGCTCGTCGCGCCCGCGCCGCCGCAGCCGCCCGCCACGGTCACCGAGGAGTACCGGAAGGGCCTGTCACACGCTTACGACTCGCCCGAGACGGTGCGGCACGCCCTCGACCATGTCCTGACCGCCACACCGCTGCCCAAGACCGTGCGGGACACCGCGGTACGCGACAGCCTCACCGCCGGCGCTGAGGCCCGGCACGAGTGGCCCCTGCACGGAATAGCGCAGGACATCACGCTCGCCGCGCGGGACATCGAGGTCCCGGTGACGGTGCTGGCCGCGGAGAACGACGTGGTGGAGCCGCCACGCGTCTTGCGCGACCACCTCCTGCCCTACGTCCCGCACGCGACCCTGACGACTGTCGCTGACGCCGGCCACCTGCTCCCCGCGGAAGCCCCCGGCGCCGTCGCGACAGCCCTCGGAGACTTCCTCACGGCCATTCAGCGCTGAACTGCGCGCCGACGGCGAGTCGCTGCACGCAGCTCGGCTGCGGCACCTTGAACGTCGAACGGATCACGGACGTCGGCCGGGGTCACATCTTGTAGCTGAACTCGTCCGCCGGGCTCGCGGGGGACGAGTAGCCGTCCGACAGCACGGTCACGTTCACGGTCATGGGCTTGCCCACACCGACGCTGGGCGCGGGCGCGGTGGCAACGATCTGGTCGGGCGAGGTGACCTGGACGGACTTGGCGGCGTTGTCGCCGAAGTAGACCTTGGCGCCGGAGCTGAAGTTCACGCCGGTGATGGTGACCGAGGCATTGGTCCATCCGCTGTCCGGGCTGATGCCGGTGACCACCACGGGCGCGGGGCCGCCGTAGGCGAACTGGCCGAACAGGACGGCCGGGGAGGTGCCCACGATGGTGGTGACGCGGACGGCGACGACGCCGACGCCCTCGGGCGCGTAGGCGGTGATCTGGGTGCCGTCGTTGCTGACGCCGAACCGGGAGCACGGCACCGTGCCGAAGTCGACCGCGGTGCCGGCGCCGAAGCCGCTGCCGGTGATGGTGACCTCGGTGCCCGCCGCGCCGACGCTGGGGCTGATGGTGGTCACCACCGGGCCTGGCGGAACGTCGGGTGCGCCAAGCAGGCCCAGGTAGGTGGAGTTGGCGTGCTGGAAGGCGACCTGAGCCATGAAGTCCTGGAGCGACTTCTTGACCATGTTCGGGTTGTAGGTCCCGTAGCTGGCGTTCAGCGGGAATGCGTCGCCCGGCTGCTCGTAGACGTTGGGGCCGGGGAGGGTGGCGATCGCCGAGATGACCCCGGCGACATCGTCGTTCGCCGCCGGGCCGGGCGGCTCGGGGTACCACTTCTTGGCGTCGTCGAGGCTGGTCCAGGCCTGCGGTACCAGGTCGTAGGCGTTGTAGTAGCGCTCGTTGGCGACCCAGCCCACGGAGTTGACGTAGGCCGCGAAGTCCGAGCCGCCGGCGGTGGGCGCGGCAAAGGTGTAGAGCGCGAACCGCGGGGTCGTACCGGGCCAGGGCTGCGCCTGGAGGTAGGGCGCGACCATGGTCGCGACACAGCCGCCGAGGCTGTGGCCGATCACGTAGACCGTCGGGTTCGGCGGTGCCTGGCGGA
Source organism: Nonomuraea sp. NPDC000554 (assembly GCF_040300065.1). Classification (NCBI taxonomy): domain Bacteria; kingdom Bacillati; phylum Actinomycetota; class Actinomycetes; order Streptosporangiales; family Streptosporangiaceae; genus Nonomuraea; species Nonomuraea sp. NPDC000554. The sequence continues at coordinate 154,961 of NZ_JBEPDC010000014.1, forward strand.
ACGCGTTGGTGAGCGCCTGCACCAGGGTGACGCCCGCCGTGCTCGCGGCGATGACCTGCGTGAACGCCTCCAGCGCACCCTTGGAGACGGAGACCGGGCTCGGCGGCGATCCGACGGCGGTGAACGGGACCACCGTGCCGACATCGAGGTCTTCGAGGATGTCGGTCACGTTGGCGACCGTGCCACGGATGACCACGGCGAACTCGTTGGAGCCGTCGGTGTTCCGCGCGAGGTACGCCATGTTCGCGTTGTCCGGGCTCAGCCCGACCCACTGCAGGATCCAGGTGCCCCGGGTCGCGAGGGAGGAGTCGGCCAGCTGCTGGTTGATGCCCAGGAAGACCCGGTTGCTCTGCTGTGCCGGCGTCTCTCCCGACGGGCGCGGGGTGGCCGCGGTCGCCGCGATCGCGGCCAGCGTCATGGCCACCTGGGGCACCGTCGATTGGAGCGGTTCGTTCGACATGTTCACTCCCCTGGGCTCGCCCGATCGAGCCGAAGTAGGTCGTATCCAAAGCGCACACCTTGCACGCCCCGAAACTCCGGAACGTAGCATTCCCACTACCGATAGTGACAAACGATAGAGATTCGCCCAGGTCACTGATCGGGGCGCAGCTCAGACGCGGGCGTCGGTCGGGCGGCTGGCGGTGAGTCCGACGTGCACTGGCGGGCGAGGGTGGTGCCGGAAGGGTCGACCGGCCTCACGCATGGGTCGGGCCCGCGTACGGCGACGTCCTCACGCTGCTGTCGAGCGCCTCGCTCAGCGGGCTGGACCCGCAGGCATTCGCCGAGGCGCGGTCGGGAACGTTGGCGCAGAAGTCCGTCCCCTGCCTCGGAGCATTTCGCTGAATGCCACCTCAGGCCAGAAAGACAGTTTGAGGTGTTCAGCCTAGGTTGCACAGTTTGGGCTGAAGATTTAGGTTGAGCGCATGAGCGAGCAGCATGACGAGGTCTCGGAGTCGGCGGAACGGGCGGCGCGTGACGCCTGGGTGGCGGTCGGCCGGCTCGTGCGCCGGCTCAGGGAGCTGGCCGTTGAGGGAGACCTCAGCGCCGGTCAGGCGTCCGTACTGGTCCGGCTGGCCAAGCACGGCGCGGCGTCGGCCAGTGATCTGGCGGCGGCCGAACGGGTGCGGCCGCAGTCCATGGCGAAGATGGTCATGGCGCTGGAGGATGCGGGCCTGGTGGAGCGGCATCCCGACCCGGAGGACAGGCGCCGTCAGCTGGTGTCGTTGACCGCGCTGGGGCTTGAGCGCCGGCTGGGGGATCGGCGGGCCCGTGAGGCGTGGCTGGCGCGGACGCTGCAGGAGCGCTGCACCGAGCAGCAGTTGCACACGATCATCGAGGCGATGGCGCTGTTGGACGAGGTGGCGCAGTCGTGACGCGAGTCTGGGCGCGCGCGCTTTCCGTGTGCCGTCCGGACGCCAGGGGGTCCGACCGGGCATTCGACCGACGCCTGATCGCGCCGATGATCCTGGGTTCGATCCTGAACCCGATCAACTCCTCGATGCTGGCCGTGGCGCTCGTCCCCATCGGCCGCTCGTTCGACGTCCCGCCCGCGCAGACCGCGTGGCTGGTGTCGGCGCTGTACCTGGCCACGGCGGTCGGGCAGCCGGTCATCGGCCGGCTGGTCGACACCTACGGCCCGCGTCCGCTGTATCTGACGGGCACGGCGCTGGTGGGGATCGCCGGTGTGCTGGGCGTGCTGGCCCCCGACCTGGGCATGCTGGTCGTCTCCCGGGTGCTGCTGGGGTTGGGCACCTCGGCCGCCTATCCGGCGTCGATGTTCCTGCTGCGAGCCGAGTCCGACCGTACCGGGATGCGCAGCCCGAGCGGCGTCCTGGCCGCCCTGTCGATCTCCAGCCAGGTCGTCGCGGTCATCGGCCCGACGCTGGGCGGGCTGCTGATCGGAGCGGGCGGCTGGCACCTGATCTTCGGTATCAACGTGCCGCTGTCGGCGGCCTGCCTGGTGCTGGGTGCGCTGTACCTGCCCCGGCGCTCGATGCTCATGCAGCGAGCAGCGCGTGTGGACGCCGTGGGCATGGCGGTGTTCGCCGGCATGCTGACGGCGTTCATGCTGTTCCTGATGGCCCCGGCGCTGGACCACGCGTACCTGCTGGTGATCAGCCTGGTCGGCGCGGCCGCCTTCACGGTGTGGGAGCTGCGTGCCGCGCGGCCGTTCCTCGATCTGCGGGTGCTGCGCGGCAACGCGCCGCTGCTGGCCACCTACGGCCGGCAGTTGCTGGCCTACACCACCTCCTACGCGTTCCTGTACGGGTTCACGCAGTGGTTGGAGGAGGGGCGCTCGCTGAGCCCCTCCGCAGCCGGGCTGGTCCTGTTGCCGATGTCGGCGGCGGCCATCGCGGTGACGGCCGTCACCGGTCGCCGGGCCGAGGTGCGCGGCAAGCTCGTCGTCGGCGCCGTGACGCAGCTCGCCGGCTGTGCCGCACTGCTGCTGGTCGGCTCCTCCACCGCCGTCTGGCTGCTGGCGCTCGTCGGGGCGCTCATCGGCGTTCCGCAAGGCCTCAACGGCCTGGCGAACCAGAACGCGCTGTACGCCCAGGCCGATCCGTCCCGGATGGGTTCATCAGCGGGGCTGCTGCGCACCTTCATGTACCTCGGCGCGGTGCTCGCCTCCGCCGCCAACGCCGCGTGCTACCGGCACGGCGCCACGACCGGCGGGCTGCACCAGCTGGTCTGGCTGCTGCTGGGCATCGCGGTCCTGTTCCTGGCCGTCACCCTCGCCGACCGTTCACTTCGCCGCATCGACACCGCGGCATCCGTTCCAAGAGAGAAGGACACCGTCATGGCAGTCACCACCATCGACCCCCGGACCGCGCTGGTCGTCATCGACCTGCAGAACGGGGTCCTGGCCTTGCCCGGCAGCCCGCACACCACGGCCGACGTACTCGCCCGCACCGTACAGCTGGCCGACGCCTTCCGCGCCCACGACCTTCCCGTGGTCCTGGTGCGCGTCACCTTCGCGCCGGACGGCTCCGACACCGCCCCGGGGCGCACCGACCACCCCCGCCCCGCCCACACTCCACCCGCCGGATGGGACGAGGTGGCCGACGACCTGGCGGGGCACCCGCGGGACATCGTCGTCACCAAGCGCAACTGGTCGGCCTTCTACGGCACCGACCTGGACCTGCAGCTGCGTCGCCGCGGCATCACGCAGATCGTGCTGACCGGTGCGGCCACCAGCATCGGCGTCGAGTCCACCGCCCGCGCCGCCCACGAGCACGGCTACAACGTCGCCCTGGCCACCGACGCCATGACCGACCTGGACGCCGACGCCCACCGTCACAGCATCGAGAAGATCTTTCCCCGCCTGGGCGAGACCGGCACCACCGCCGACATCCTCGCCCTGCTGGCCAAGACCCACTCCTGATCTCGTCGCCGCATCACCGCTCGGCCGAGCTCGTTCAACCGGGCAGTGTGAGGTCCAGTTCGAGCCAGTGAGCCAGATCTGTGATCTCGCGATGCACGGCGTCGGCCATGGTCTCGGTGAAGGTCACGTCCTGGTGGACGGCGTCGACCCGGAGCACCCCGGACGCGCGGTCGGCGGTGGCGTCGAGCTTTCCGACCAGCTGGTCGCCGTACAGGATCGGTAGCGCGAAGTAGCCCCACCGGCGTTCGGCCGCGGGCTTGTACATCTCCAGCTGGTAGTCGAAGTCGAAGAGCTCGAGGGTGCGCTTGCGGTCGTGGATCAGCCGGTCGAAGGGCGACAGCAACGCCGCGCGCCCCGAGAACGGTTGGTCCAGCAGGGTGAGATCGACTCGCCACCGGCCCTTGCCCCCCTCGACCACGGCCGGCTCGCCGACCTCGCCCACGTCCACCGGTTCGACCGGACTCGCCGCTCCCCGGGCGCGGGCGATGCCCAGGGCACGGAGCCGTCGCTGGTTGCGGCGATGACGCGCCTCGTCTGACGGGACGATCGGGTCATCGGGGTAGACCCGGGTCGCCAGATCCCACAGTCGGTCGCGGCCCAGCCGCCCGGCGACCGCGACCTCGCCTCGCAGCACCATGAGCTCCAGGAGCTGTGTGACGTTGCGGTTGTTGGTCCATCCGGTCGACCTCCAGGGGACGGTGCAGGTGTCCGGTATCTCACGCGACGGCAGCGGCCCCGAGCGGCCGAGCCGATCGAGGATGTCGCGGCGGCAGGCGTCGTTGGCCTGCACCCAGGCGCGGTACGCCTCCTGCCAGCTCCGCAGCTGCCCACGCCCGGGCCATTCGGCCATCGCCGCACGGTAGAGCGTCAGGTCTTCGCTGGGCCGGATCATCGCACGGAACTCGAGAAGCGCCCGGTCGTTGAGGGCGGCGCCCAACCCGGCGGGGGAGTACGCCGACCCGAGGCGGCTCCAGAGGACCAGATCGGCGTTGGGCGCGATGGCCGCGGTCGGGTCGATCTGGAGCAGGGTCAGCTGCCGCACCACGTCAAGCAGGCCGGTCGGCCGCGAGCTGTCCAAGAGTTGCGCGCGCACGGCGAGCCGGCGCGCATCGACGCGGGAGAGCTTGTGAACGACCACGAGTCGAGACTAGGGGGCGGCTCCGACGAAAACCGTGCCGGATGCGACCCCGCGAATCCTTTGCTGCGGCCACCCGGGTGAGCAGCGCGTCAGCCCGTCGTCCAAGGCCGGAGCTTCTCGGGGTTGCGTACTGCCCAGAGGTGCTTGATCCGGTCGCCTGCGACGTCGAACGCCATCACCACCACGGTGACGCCGTCTTGCTGAGCCACCAGACCGGGCTGACCGTTGACCCTACGCTCCAGGAGCGTCAGGTCGGGTGCCTTGCGAGCGATGTCGACCAAGTAGCGCGCGATCTGCTCGCCGCCGTCAACGGGGCGGAGCACGGCGTCGGCGAGGCCGCCGCCGTCGCCGGTCGCCGTGGCGTCGGGGTCGAGGAGGCCGATGAGGGCGTCGATGTCCTTGGCCTCCCAGGCCTGCTTGAAGTCCCTGACGAGGTCGGCCTGCCGGGCCGCCGGAGCCGCGTGAGCCTGCGACGCGCCAATGCGACGGCGGGCCGACGAGGCCAGCCGGCGGCACGCCGCCGGCGTACGGCCGACGATCTCGGCCACTTCGGCGAAGGCGTAGCGGAAGACATCGTGCAGGATGAACGCGACACGCTCGGCCGGGGTCATCGATTCGAGCACGACGAGGAAGGCCATGTTGACCGACTCGTCGAGAGTGACCCGGTCGGCCGGGTCACTTGAAATGCCGCCCGGCCGCCCGCTGATCCACTCCGTACGATCGGGCAGCGGCTCCGGGATCCATTCGCCCACGTAGCGCTCCCGCCGGGCCCGTGCCGAGCCGAGCAGGTCGAGGCAGATCCGGCTGGCGACCGTCGTCAGCCAGGCGCCGGGGGACACGATGGCCTCCTGCTGCTGCCGGGACATGGCGTACCAGCGGGCGTACGTCTCTTGTACGACATCCTCGGCATCGGCCAGGGAGCCGAGGAGCCGATACGCCAGATTGATCAGCTGACGCCGCTCGCTCATGATCGCGCTCAGGCTCGGATCGTGCCGTGGCTCGGACTGGGTGGTCATGGTGTCGCCGACTTTCCTTGGGTGCATCTGCCCTCACCAGATCGACGAGACAACGCCGCGGAATGTGAGGTCGGCGGGTCGCCTCACATTCCCAGCGGCTGTGTCGTCGGACTGCTGACGAACACCATGACCGGCTGCTCCGTCCTGCGAAATCGCCTCGTCGGCGCCCACACCCACCTCGCGAATCATGACCCGCCCGAATCCCCTCTGGGAGCGACCAAGCATGACGACCACGACCACGCTCAGCGAGCTGACCGGCGACTACGTCCTCGACACCGCCCACACACGGATCGGCTTCGTCGCCCGGCACACGATGGCCACCAGAGTGCGCGGGCAGTTCGACGCGTTCGAAGGCAGCGCGCACCTGGACGGCGACGACCCGTCGAAGTCCAGCGTCCAGCTCACGATCCAGGCGAAGAGCATCCAGACCCGCCACCAGCAGCGCGACGACCAACTGCGCAGCACGTTCCTGGAGGTGGACGACCACCCGGCCATCACCTTCACCTCGACCAAGGTGGAGCAGGTCGACGCGACCACCTTCAAGGCCGCCGGTGACCTGACCATCCGCGGCGTGACCAAACCGGTCGCCGTGGACTTCGAGCTGACCGGCGCCGAGGACGACCCGCGGGGCGACTTCCGGGTCGGCTTCGAGGGCAGCATCACGATCAACCGCAAGGACTGGGGCGTGAACTGGAACGCCGCGACCACGGTCCTGGTCAGCCCGAAGGTGACGCTGGAGTTCGACGTCGCCGCGATCCGGCAGTCCTGACCCGGGGCCGAATGCGTGATGATCGCGGGCGCGCGTCTGGTAGGTGAACGCAGCGGTTCGTGGACCTCCTCCAAGGGAGGCTACGCGCGTCCTCGAACTCGGCCAGGGCTCCTCATCCGGCCGCCCGTCGTGGGTGGAACAGCTCATCGAGGTGGCCGGTGAGGATGGCCAGCGCCGCCTCGCCGGTGCGTTGCGTCCCGAGCACGCTCGAGACGAGCCCGTTGGTCATGGCCAGCAGCCCGGCGGCTTTCACCTCGGGGTCCACGTCGTCCGAGACCTCGCCGGCCTGCTGGGCGGCGCGGATCTGCTTGGCCAGGAAGGACTCGAGCATGTCCGGCTGCGGGGTGCCGTGCTTCTCGACGAACTCCGGATCGCTGAGGACGAGGGAGTAGAAGGCGGCGTACGTACGGGCGATCCGGCGGCTGTCGGCGTCGACGGGCAGGATGTTGGTCAGGACGGCCGCCACGATCGTGCGTGGCGTGGGCGGAGCCTCGGCGGCGGCGATGGACTCCCGCACGCGGGCATCGAGTTGTGCGCTCAAGCGCTCCAGGGCGTCCACGAGGAGGGCGTCCTTGGTCTGGAAGTAGTACTGCACCAGGCGGAGCGAGACGCCGGCTTCGGCGGCGACGCCGCGCATGGTCACCTCCCGCAGGCTCTGCGCCTCGGCGATGCGCAGCACCGCCTCAGCGATCTGCTTCCGCCGCTGGTCGTGATCCACACGTAGGGGCATAGCGCTTTACCTCCCTTTATGATACATAGGTATCATGAAAATCGGTGGTTTCGTGGACGATGCCGCAAGAGCCAAGTTCCTCGACATCTATGAGCGGGTCTTCGAGCAGCTCTGGCCGGAGTCGCCGGTGTCGCTCGACGTGCCGACCGCGTTCGGGCCCACCCGCGTCTACCGCGCGGGCCGCAGCCAGGGCCCGCCGATCGTGCTGCTACCCGGCGCGGGCGGAAACGCCCTGATGTGGCACCGCTACATCAGGGCCCTCGGCGACAAGCACCCCGTGATCGCCATCGACACGATCGGGGAGGCCGGAGCCAGCGTCCAGCAGGCGCCGGTACACGACGGTCGTGACGGCGCGGCGTGGCTGGGCGAAGTACTGACTGCCCTGAAGGTGGACTCGGCGCACGTCGTCGGCTGCTCATATGGCGGATGGCTGGCAATGCATCACGAAAGCCACCACCCCGGCCGCTTCTCCACCCTTGTCCTCCTCGACCCCGCCGGTTTGGCCCTGCCCGGGCCGCGCTTCTACGGCTGGGTGATCGCGGGCGCGCTGGCCGGTCTCGCCCCGCGCGCGTTACGTCCCCGTCTGGCCAGACTGGTGGCCAACAGCACGATCCTGGAGACGGAGATCATGAGTCTGATCCCGGCCACAGCACGATACCGCCGCCGCCTGCCCGACGCCCTCGTCTTCAGCGACGACGAACTCCGCGCTCTTCGCACCAGTCGTGCCCTGTTCCTGCTCGCCGGACGCAGCGCCCTGCACAAGTCCCGCCAGGTCGCGGACCGCTTGGCCCGCGTCGTGCCGACCGCCCGCGTCGAGATCGTACCGGGGGCCGGGCACGCCCTCCCGATGGACCGCGTGGATCTCGTGACGGAACGCATCCTCCAGTTCATCGCCGCAGGCGACGACCGCACGTCCTGACGGTTACCAGCCCCCCGTACCGGCCACCGGCAGGAGCGCGACTGCGCTTGGGGCGGCTTCTCGTCAGCCGTCCGCTGCGCCCTCACGGCCGGCTTGCTCCTCCACCAGGGCGGCGAAACCGTCCAGATGGCGGGCAAGGCTGTACTCGAACAGTCCGTCCAGGTCCGACACCGCTTCCTCCGGAATCGTCGCCAGCAGTGGAAATCGTCCGCTGTCGAGGAGTTCGTCGGCCCGCTTTCGCTGTGTCAGCCACCACCGGTCGAGCGTCACGCCGGTCTCCTGCTCCGCTTCGACCTCGTCCGCCATGGACAGGGCAACGGTGACGACCAGCGCGTGCAGTGTGAGTGCCTCGCGGATCTGTGTCGTCATGGGCAGCCCAAGGCCGTCAAGTGCGCGCAGGGTCCACTCGGTGTGCGCCATCACGTTGGGAACGAGCAACGGGCGAACGAACGAGACGGCTCTGGGCAGCCAGAGGTGTCGCCGGCACAGCTCCCATTGCCGGCGGCAGATCAGTTCGAGCTTGGCTCGCCACCCGTCCGGCCCCGGGATCGGTAGCTCTGGTTCGCCGAAGACTTCGTCGACCATCTGCGTCACCAGTTCGTCCTTGTTCGCCACGTGCCGGTACAGCGACATAGGCCCGACGCCGAGCTCGGCCGCGAGTCGCCGCATGGACACGGCGTCGAGTCCTTCGACGTCGGCGATCGCGATGGCGGTGCGGAGAACGTGCTTCCGGTTCAGTGCCTGTTTGGGGACGCCGGCCTGCCGTGGTCTCGGTGACGCGGTCGGGCCGACCGGCTGCTTCTGGCTTGTGCGTGCGCTGACCACCGTGCCGGAGCCGACCTTCGCTTCGACCAGCCCCTCGTCGCGGAGAGCCGCCATCACTTTGGTCGCGGTCGCGACCGCGACGCCCCATCGCTGGGCGACCTGCCGGATGGACGGCATCCGATCGCCGGGCCGCAGGTCGCCAGTCAGGATCCGGGCACGGATCTCCGCGACGATCTGCCGGTAGGGCGGATCCGGTCGCTGCGTTGACGACGACATGGGAGCTCCCGATTCGCTGGTGATGCCCACAGTGTACTAGTACAATCTCCACAGCACCAGTACACTTTCTTCAGCTAAATCGCCGAGGAAACCGCACCTATACGGCGATCTCACTACTATGTACGCATGGCACTAGATACGCCGTACGCATCCGTGCGACAGGTGGATGACGCAGACCAGCAGGCGGTGTTGGACGTCCTCACCGAGGCGTTCATGAACGATCCCCTCGTCTGCTGGCTCTTCCCCGAGGTGGGCGAGCGAGGTCGGCTCCAGTCGCACTTCTACCGCCCCCTGCTCACTCATCCCGCCGCCGAGGCGTACCTGGTCGGCAGTCGCGAGGGTGCCTCGGTGTGGCTGACGCTGGCCGCAGGCCAGACGCCCAATGAGGAGCCTTCGGACGCGCCCGAGGCGGGCTCGAACTCGGTCTTCGGTGAGAACGGCGCGCGGTTGCTGGCCCTGGGGCAGGCGCTGGCCCCACGGCACCCCGATCGCGAACCGCACCTCTACCTCCCGTGCATGGGGGTGGTCAGCGGGCGGCAAGGCGCCGGCCTCGGCTCGGCCATGTTGCGGCACCGGCTGGAGCGAGCCGACGCCGACGGGCTCGCCGCGTATCTGGAGGCGAGTTCGCCCCGGAGCCGCGCCCTCTACCAGCGGCACGGATTCGAGGATCTCGGCGAACCGGTTCGCGTGGCCGACAGCCCGCTCCTGTGGCCGATGTGGCGCCCGCCGCACCGTTGACCGCCGACTCACACCACCCGTCCAACAGACAAAAGGAGAGAACGTCAATGACAACGAACTATCGGGCCGAGGCGCACGACGCCGATCGGCGACCGCCGACGCTGGTGTTCATCCACGGCACCAACTCCTCGTCGGCCTGGGCTTCGGGGCTGACCAGCGAACTCACCCTGCGTGGGCACCGGTGCGTGGCCGTCGACCTTCCGGGACACGGCCGCGAGGGGTTCTACCCCCGTTCGTACCAGGCCCCGCAGGACCTCGAGGCGCTGGCAACCGAACCGTCGCCGCTCGCCAAGATCACCATCGATGACTATGTCGAGCGCGTTGTGGATGTGGTGCGCCGCGCCCGCCGCCACGGGCCCGTGATCCTTGCCGGCATGAGCCAGGGCGGCGTCACCGTCAGCAGAGTCGGCAACGCCATCCCCGAACTGCTCGAACGGGTCGTCTATGTCGCGGCGTACTGCTGCGTGGACCTGCCGAACATGAGCGCTTATCTCAACACGCCGGAGAACAGCGACAGCCTGCTCCCTCAAGTGACCCAGGCGATGGTCGCCGATCCAGCGGTCCTGGGGGTGAGCCGGCTCAACTGGCGCTCGGCCGACCCGGCGGTCATCCAAGGCATCAAGGAGTGCCTTGCCGGCGACTTCACCGACGAGGGAGTGAGCCGGCTGCTCAACATGCTCGAACCGGACGAGACCGCCAGCATTCCCCTGGCTGAAGCCCGGGGCGAAGCGCACACTTGGGGCCGGATTCCCCGGACGTATGTCCGCTTCACCCTCGACCGGCTGATTCCGCCGGCGCTGCAGGACCGATTCATCGCCGAGGCCGACCGCCTCACTCCGGACAACCCGACTGACGTGCGAAGCGTCGCGGCACCGCATGTCGGCCCGTTCGACCGTCCCGAACTGGTGGAGATCTTCTCCGAGCTCGCCAGCCGCTGACCCAGCGCAGTGTTCTAGCTGGTGAGCAGGAGTTGACACGAGGCGGAATGAGTCCGGTGCGCTGGACCCCACCACCCGACCGCCTCGTCATCCACGGCACGGTCGCGGCCGTGACTCCGGCCGTGATCCGCCGGACAGGACCTACGAGGCCGCTTGGCCCAGGTTCTCGGTGAAGAAAACGGGCAAGCACCACGTACTGATTCCTGTCGCAGAGGTCGCTGATCATCATCGACGGTTATGCCCTGCCGGTCGCCGGCGGCCCGGGGCGGCCCTCGTGCAGCAATGAGCGCAGTTCGGCGGTGTCGATGACGTGGGCCAGTTTCGGGAAAATGCCGGTCATCAGGGTGTGGTGGGTTTGCGGGTCCGGGTCGGTGACGCAGTCGGACAGGATGTAGAGCCGATAGTCGCGGTCGGCGGCGTCGGTGACGGTGGAAAGCACGACGCCGCTGGTGGTGATGCCGGCGATGACCAGGGTGGTGATTCCGCGATCCCGCAGTTGCCTGTCAAGGTCTGTGGTGGACAGCGCGCCGTAGCGGGTCTTGCGGACCGTGATGTCACCTGGCTCGGGGGCGAGCCGATCGTGAAAGGCGGTGTCGGGCTCCTCGTGGTGCATGAGGTGCTGCCGGCCGATGAAGGAGAACGTCTTGTTGGCCGGCGGGATCGCCGCCCACTCGGCTTCGGTGAAGCCGACCCGCACATAGGCGATGGCAGCATCGTGCGCTCGCATGTCGGCGATGGTGTCGGCCACCCGGGACAGCAGCGCTTCAGGGTTGGCCGGCCCGGGCAGCGAGGCCAGGATTGCCTGCTGGTAGTCCATGACGAGCAATGCGGTCGTCCGAGGGTCCAGCGCCGGGGTTGTGACGGTCACGTCTCTCCTTGGGTGATGAGGGTGCTCTGGCACGCGAGAGGTGCGCACCGGGGACCGGCTGAGGCTTGCCGGCCGCTGGCGGCTTCACTGTCTGGCGGGTTCGGCGGGCGTGGCTGGCGGGGCGTCGATGGTCGTGCGCAACGGCAGTTCCCTGATCAGCAGGGCGAGGACGAGGGCGGCTGCCATCACTGCCGCGGCGGTGAGGAAGGCGATGTCCAGGGCGCTGGTGAAGCCCTGTCGGAAAGGCAGGGCGAGAACAGGATGCAGGTGTTGCAGGAACGCCGTGTCGTTGAGGGCGGACTGGCCGCCGGCCGAGGCCAGGCGCAGGAGCCCGGCCTGCTCGGGATGCTGCGCCACAGCGGCGCGGAAGGCGGGGGCGGATCTCGCCGTCGCGTAGGCCGACCTGATCGTGCTGTCAGCCGTGGAGTAGGCAATGGACAGGAACACGGCCGCGCCCGCGGCGCCGCCCACCTGCCGGAAGAACGTGTTGGATGACGTGGCGACGCCAAGGTCGGCCTGGGTCAGCGCATTCTGCATGGACAGCGTGATGGTCTGTGCGTACAGACCCGAGCCGGCGCCGAACAGGAACATCGCGGACTCGACATAGGGGAGGGGCGTCTCGGCGGACAGCCGCCACAGCAGCAGCATGCCGGCCAGCAGCAGAAACGATCCCGTCACCGGCAGGATCTTGTAGCGGCCGGTTCGCGAGGTGAACTGGCCGGCGATCACCGAGCCGGCAAGTGTGCCGGCAGCCTGCGGCAGCGTGAGCAGGCCCGCCTCGGTGGGCGAATACCCCTTGACGAGCTGCAGATACAGCGGCAGCAGGACGATGCTCGCGAACATCCCGATGCTGGAGACCAGCGCCTGCCCGGCGCCGACGGCGAACGCGCGGTTGCGAAACAGCCGCAGCACCAGCAGCGCGCTGTCGCCCGCGCGCCGCTCTGCGAGCAGGAACCCGGCGATCCCCAGCGTCCCGATCGTGTAGCAGGCCACCGAGGCCGGCGCGCTCCAGCCCCAGGCCTGCCCGCGCTGTGCGACCAGCAGCAGCGGGGCCGCCGCGATCATCAGGGTCAGCGTGCCGGCCAGGTCGACGCGGCGCTGACGCCGACGCTGGTGACCTGACCGCAGCACCCTGGTCACGACAGCGCAGGCGGCGATGCCGACCGGGAGGTTGATCAGGAAGATCCACCGCCAGCCGTCCACGCCGAGCAGCGTCCGCTGGCCGGCCAGCGCGCCCCCGGCCACCGGGCCGGCGACACTGGCCACGGCATAGGTGGCGACGAAGTAGCCGCCGTACCTGGCGCGCTCCCGCGGCGGGACGATGTCGCCCAGCACCGCCGAGGTCAGCGTGAGGATGCCCCCGGCACCGATGCCCTGCACGGCACGGAAGACCGCCAGCACGGGCATCGAGGCGGCGAACGCGCACAGCACGGACCCGGCGAGAAACACGCCGATGGCGACCAGGAACAACGGCTTACGGCCGTGAGTGTCCGACAGTTTGCCGTAGACCGGGACGGAGATCGTCGAAGTGATCAGAAACGCGGTCGTCACCCACGCCTGAGCCGCGAGCCCTTTCAGGCTCTCGCCGATCCGATACATCGCCGCGGCCACGACGGTCTGATCGAGCGATGCGACGAACGTGACAAGCATCAGCCCGGCAAGAATCACCAGCACCTGACGCCGGCCATAGCCGTCCGACAGGGTCACTTATACTCCTTACGGTTGTCATGGGGTCCCTTGGCGCCGCTCATCAAACCGGAGCCTGTCTCACGGTGTCCAACAGCCGACACGCCGACGGAAAACAACCAGGAGTTGTTCATGGAGCTGGACCTCGGTGCCGTCAGGACCTTCCTCGCCGTCGTCGACGACGCGCATTTCACCGAGGCGGCCGCCCGCGTGGGCATGACCCAGCAGGCCGTGTCCAAGCGAATCGCCAGGCTGGAATCCGACCTGGGCGTCCCCCTGCTGACCCGGTCCCGCGCCGGGGTCAAGCCGACCGAGGACGGCGCGGCCTTTCTCCCACACGCCCGGGCACTGATCAGCCTGGCCGATCAGGCTGCCGAGATGCTCCGCGCACGCCGCCGCCCCCTGCGCATCGACGTGCTCGGACGTGGCGCGGCATCGATGGACATGGTCCGGGCCTTCTACGAGGCCGGCGACGTCGACGTCGACATCGTCGTCTCCCGGGGCGCCCCCTCGCGGGGGTCGATGCTCGCCGACGGCTCGGTCGACGCGGCGTTCGGCCGCACCACGGAGCCACTTCCTCCAGGGATCGAGCGCGTCCCGGCCTGCCTGGAGCCGATCCCCATCTTGGTCGGCCGCCGGCACAGGCTCGCCAGGCGTAGGCGCGTGCCGATGGAAGAACTGTCGGGCCTGACGGCGTGGATGCCAGGCAACGCCCGCGACAGCGAGTGGGCAGATTACTACCGCTTCCTCAGCGCCGAGTTCGGCGTCCAGATCGACAGTTCCGGCCCGTTCTTCGGCCGTGACCACATCACGGAGAGAATCGCAGCCTCACCGGACCTCATCACGTTCGGCAACAAGAGGCAGTACCCGATACCCCCGGACCTGGTCGAGATCTCGGTCACCGACCCCACGCCGGTGTACCCCTGGTCCCTCATGTGGCACGAGGCGAACCGCCACCCGTCGCTGCCGCTGCTCATCGCCCACGTGAAGGACCGCTACCGCCCCTTCGCCACCCGGAGCCAGTGGCTGCCCGCCCCTGACCGCCCCCTCTTCCCAGCAGGTCCCGAACCAGCCCTCTAGGTTCTGTGGCCAGGCCATCGCTCCTTTCCGGGGCCGGATCAGACGTTCAGCACCAGCGTGGGGTCCAGTGTCAGGGTGGCCACAGCCAGTCCGAGGAACACGATGGCCAGGAAGAACTGGGGCGCGAAGTCGTAGACCCGTAGGTGGGTGTAGAGGGCGCAGACGAAGTAGAGGACGAGGCCGGCCGCGGCAGCCGTACCGATCAAGGGCACGCCGAGGAGGCCGAGCGTCAGCCCGAGCGCGCCTGCGGCCTTGAGCGCCCCGATGGGAAAGACCAGCCACGTTTCTGGCACTCCGGCCCTTTGCAGCGCGGGGCCGAGGGTCCGCATGATCGGCTTGAGACGGGTCATGGCGGCGAAGCCGGAGAAGGTGTTCGCGGCGATCGTCAGGAGGGCGGTCACGACGTAAACGGTAGACACGGGAACTCCAAGGAACGTCTGGTGACGGCGCGAGTTGCCGGCACCTGGTCACCCTGAGAGGACCTCCGCAGCGAAAAGTGTGACATGTGCTGGTTTGTCGCCGGCGAGATCCGCCAGGCGTATGAGCATCTGGTCAGCGATGGGCCCACCTTCGCTCCTGGGCGGCAGCAGCCCACGCTGCGCAACGGCGACCTGGCGCTCACCTCGGTGCGCCTGCCTGACGGCGGTGTCACCGTCGAGGTGGCTCGCCGCCAGGACGACGGCACGTGGTTGTGGGTGATCGACCAGCCCAGCCTTCTGGGATAGGTCAGCGCCCTCCGTTGATGACTGCCAGGTGAACGGTCTGCGAGCCGGCGGTCATCGAGCGCGTGGCGGGGTTCTGGCGCCGCTGCGCTACCACGGCCGCCAGTCGCTATGCACCTGGAGATACCCGAAGGAGGCCACGAAATCCACGCCTCCTGGTTGTACGCTCGCCTGCGAACCTGAGCATTCGACCCGAGAGCAGGCCCGGTTGTCCAACAATCGACACACCGATTCACCACATTCAACGGTTGTGGAAGGGGTCGCGGCGGATCTTGACCTTGGCGCGGTTCGCGCCTTCGTCGCCGTCACCGAGGACCTGTACTTCAGCGAGGCCGCGGCCCGGCTGGGAATCAGCCAGCAGGCCGTCTCCAAGCGGATCGCGAAGCTGGAGTCCGACCTTGGCGTCAGGTTGTTCTTCCGATCCCGCAACGGGGCCGACCTCACCGAGGACGGCAGAGTATTCCTGCCGCACGCGCGCGCCCTCGTCGGCATCGCCGACCAGGCACTCGAAGTGCTGCGCGGGCGGCGCCGCTCACTCCGGGTCGATGTGCTCGACACCCGGCTGTCGTCCGTCGATCTGATCCGGGCGTTCCACCAGACCGTCGAGGACGTGGACATCGACGTCACCACTTCGAACGGGCTCAGATCCGCGCGCCGCGCGCTCGTCCACGGGTCCCTCGACGCCGCCTTCGCCCGGGTCAGCGGGACGCTGGAGGAGGAGCTCAGGCACGTGCCGGCGCACCTTGAACCGCTGCATCTCCTGGTCAGCCGCGACCACTCCCTCGCCGGCCGACGGGAGGTGGAGATGGAACAGTTGTCCGGATCGACCGTGTGGATGCCCGGCAACGTCCCGGACAGTGAGTGGGCCGAGTTCTACCGCCTCCTGAGCGAAGCGTTCGACGTCCGGATCGACACTTCGGGGCCGGACTTCGGCTGGGAGTACTACGTGGAGGAGATCGGCGCCGGCGGACGCATCGGGTTCGTGGGGGAGCGGATGCGGGTGCCCTGGCATCCGCGCACCGTCCAGATCCCGGTCGTCGACCCCGCGCCGGCCTACCCGTGCTCGCTGCTCTGCCACCGGCAGAACCATCACCCGGTGCTGGCCCTGCTCATCAGCTTCATCGTGACCAACTTCCAGCCGTTCGACCCGCGCAGCCAGTGGCTGCCGGACCCCGACCGTGCCGCCTTCACCATGGGCCCCAGGCTCCATTAGGAACTGCCTGCGCCGATTGCCAACAGTTCTTCGCGAAGAACTCTTTGCGAAGAACTGTTGGCGGTCTACGCTTCGAGACATGGCGGATTCTCATGAGAGCGCGGTCGTCCTCGACGCCAAGGGCTTGCGGGCGCTGGCCCATCCGGTACGCGTGCAACTGGTGGACCTGCTGCGCAAGCACGGCCCGTCCACCGCCACCCGGCTGGCCGAGCGGCTGGGGGTGAACTCGGGCACGGCCAGCTATCACCTGCGCAGGCTCGGCGCGGCAGGTTTCGTCGAGGAGGACACCGAGCGCGGCAACGCCCGCGAGCGCTGGTGGCGCTCGATCCACCGGATCACCCGGCTCACCGACGACGAGCTGTCCGGACACGAGCCGGAGGCGGTGCTGGCCTACATGCAGTCCGTGGCAGCCCTGTACAACATGCGCACCCAGCAGGCGCTGAACGAACTGCAGACCATGCCGAAAGAGTGGCGGCGCGTACTCGACCTCAGCTCCATCGCGCTGCGCCTTACCCCAGAGGAGGGGCAGCGGCTGCGCGAGGAACTGGAAGAGGTCATCTCCCGCTACCGCCGCGACATGCCCGGCGAGGTGGCGCCTGAGGGCGCGGTACGGGTCTCGCTGATCACGCAGCTCCTGCCCGAGCTGCCGGAGGGGTCGTGACGGGGGCGCGCGGGTCGTTACGCCCGATGGCCGGGGTGCTCGCGGCCATGGCGGTGGCACTGACCGGGACGCGGGTGTCGGCCATCGCGCTGCCCTGGTTCGTGCTGACGAGCACCGGGAGCGCGGCGCAGACCGGGGTGGTGGCGTTCGCGGAGATGGCCCCGTACGTGCTGGTCAAGGCGCTGACCGGGCCGCTGGTCGACCGGGTCGGGCCGCGCCGGATCTCGTGGGTGGCCGACGTGGCCAGCGCTGCGGCGGCCGGGGCCGTGGTCGCGCTGCACGCGCTGGACCTGCTTCCGCTGGGCGCGCTGATCGCCCTGGTCGCGGTGGTCGGTGCAGCCCGCGGGCCCGGTGACCTGGCCAAGGAGATCATGGTTCCTGAGGCGGCCCAGCGCGGGGGCGTGCCGCTGGAGCGCGCGACCGGGCTGATGGGCGTGACCGAGCGGCTGGCCCAGACGGTGGGGCCCGCGGTGGGCGGCGCGATGGTGGTCCTGCTCGGGCCGCTGGCGAGCCTGGGCATCAGCGCCACCTGCTTCGCGCTCGGCTCGGTGGTCGTGGCGTGGGCGCTGCCACGCGACATGGGACACCGCGCTCCCGTTCAGGACGAGGATGAGCGGTACTGGCAGCGGTTCGGCCAGGGCCTGGCATTCCTGCGCGGCGAGCCGCTGCTGCTCGCCGTGGTCGTCATGATCGGTGTCACGAACCTGCTGGATGCGGCCTTCAGCCAGGTGCTCGCGCCGGTATGGGCCAAGGAGTCCGGCCACGGTCCCGCCGTGCTCGGGCTCAACAGCAGCGTGATGGGGCTGACCGCGGTCGGCGGCAGCCTGGTTGCGGCGATGGTGGCGCACCGGATGCGGCGCCGACCGCTGTTCTTCGTGGCCTTCCTGCTGGCCGGGCCGCCGCGGTTCCTCATCCTGGCGGTGGACGCGCCGGTGTGGGCGATAGTGGCGGTGTTCGCGGTGAGCGGGTTCAGCGGCGGGTTCCTCAACCCGATCCTGGGAGCGGTCTCGTTCGAGCGCATCCCACAGCGCCTCCTTGGCCGGGTCAACGCTCTGAAGGACGCGCTGGCCTGGGCCGGGATCCCGCTGGGCGGGCTGCTGGGCGGAGTAGCGGTGGCAGCAGCCGGAGTGGCGCCGGTGCTGCTGGCCTGCGGGGCCGCCTACGCCCTCACCACGAACCTGACCGGGCTGCGGCCGGAGTGGCGGGAGATGGACAGGCTGCGCGGTCGGAGCGCTCCCGTCAGCACCCACAAGCGCTGACACGACGGAACGCGGGCAGCCGCGGCACTGAGGGAGGCGGGGGCTGCGAGCCCCGCGCCAGTGGTAAGGCGCACACGTGGCATGCGTTTTCGCGCGGATTCTCCTGCCTGACGCGACAACATAAGTCAATCCTTTAATTTCGCATGTTTTCGTCCCTATGCTGGGGCCGCCGCCTTGACCTGCGCTCGTGGAGGCGTGCCCCATGCGTAAACGGGCGCTCGTCGTAGCTCCCGTTTACGCCGACCACGCATTCGACAAGAAACAATGAAAGGAGAACTCGGCATGGGTCAGAACATCAGCGAGAAGGCGATTCAGTGCCTGCGGCATCTGGAAGCGTATGACTTCGCCGGCATGCGGTCGATGTGCACCGACACGGCCACCGTGTGGCACAACGACGGTAAGGGGGAGCAGACGATCGACGAGAAACTGGAGCAACTCAAGCCTCTTGTCGCTGCCGTCGATTCGCTGCGGTACGACGTCACCCGCCAGTTCCAGAGTTCGAACGAGGTACTTCAGCAGCAGGTACTTCACCTGGCCATGACCGACGGGTCCCGCGGCGAGGTCCACGCGGCGATGTACTTCCGGTTCAGGGACGGGCTCGTCGACCGGATCGAGGAGTACGCCTACGCCGTGCCAGTCGACGACGACACCACCGGCGACGGCGTCCAGGCGTAGACCGGGCGCCGGCACCACCGCTGAGCCGCCTCTCACCAACTGGTGGCGCCCAATTGCCGGACGAACTCAGCATAAATCGAAGGTAGCGCTGCGGAGTCTTTCCGCCGTGCTGATTCACTTTCCATTCTCGACAGAACAGAACGGCCTGGAGACGGCCGTTCGATATGAGGTCAGCTGATGACGGATTCGCGGATCGACGTGATCGAAGGCGAGATATCGGTGCCGGGAGGCAAGGTCTGGTACCGCAGGATGGGCAACGGCGGCGTGCCGCTTCTGCTTGTTCACGGCGGACCGGGCTATCCGAGTGATGTGTTGTTCGAGGCGTTCGAGCCGCTCGCCCGCGAACGTGAAGTCATCTGGTACGACCAGCTCGGGGTGGGGCGTTCGGATGCGATCGAAGACACCTCTCTGCTGACGGTGGGTCGCTTCCTCGACGAACTCGGTGCGGTAATCGAAGGCCTCGGCCTGGAACGACCGCACGTCTACGGCCACTCCTGGGGAGCCATGCTCGGCCTTCAGTACGCCGCGGAGCGAGCACCCGAGTGGACGAGTCTGATCTGCGCCAACGGGTTGGCAAGCGTACCCCGGTTCGAGGAGGAGGTACGAGCTCTGCTGGCGAAGCTCCCGGGCAATGTACTGGACCGCACCTACGGTCGCGAGCTGCGCGGAGAGACGGATGACCCTGACTACCGGGTCGCCCAAGGGGAGTACATGCGCGCGTGCGTTGTGCGTACCTCGTCGGTGAGCCTCGACCCGGATCTCATGAGCTTGATCACGTTCAGGACGATGATCGGCCAGGCGGACTACCACGTCACGGGAACCCTCAAGGATTGGGACATCTTCGACAAACTCGAACGGATTCGGGTTCCTACGTTGGTCCTCGGCGGCGAGTTCGACGAATGCGTCCCCTCGCACCTCGCGGACATCGCCGGCCGCGTCCCGGACTCCGAGCATGTCACGCAGCCCGGCACCGCCCACATGGGCTATCTCGAGGAGGAGCCGCTTCGTCGCGAATACATCTCCATCATCCAGGACTACATGGTGCGGATCGAAACGCGCTCGCAGCTGTGATCCGCCGTCCAGCCAGGTGATCGTCGGCCGATCGAACAGCGCGGCGGTGAAGCCTCTATTTAGCCATTTAGCTAATGTGCTAACATCCGAAGCATGGTGGATGCCTACGACGAGGCCGGTGTTTTCCGCGCGCTCGCCGATCCCACAAGACGTCAGATCCTCGAAGACCTGCGTGACGGCGAGCTTTCGGCAGGACAGATCGCGAGCCGGTTCTCCATCAGCGCGCCGTCCATCTCCCGTCACCTCGGCGTCCTCAAGGGTGCGGGCCTGGTCACCGAGCGCCGCGACGGCAACCGCATTCTTTACACCCTGGCCGAGGAGCGGCTGGCCACCTGCGTCGGCCGTTTCCTCAGCGCCGTCTGTCCCGAGCAGATCGTCCTGCGCCACACCAAGTGGCGTCGCCTTCCGGAAGGTGAGGGAGCATGAGGCAACCCCGGCTGTCCAGCGTCGTCGAGCGGCGCCTCCTGGTGAATTACCGGCTGACGCCGGAGGTCGCCGCCAGCCTGCTGCCCGACGGGCTCCGCCCGCAGCTCGTGCGCGGCCATGCCGTCGCGGGCATCTGCCTGCTGCGCCTCGGGGACGTACGGCCGAGTTGGGCGCCGAAGGCCGTGGGCTTGCGCAGCGAGAACGCCGCCCACCGCATCGCCGTCGAGTGGGACGGTCCCGGCGGAGTCGAAACCGGCGTCTACATCCCGCGCCGCGACACCGCCTCGCTGCTCAACACCTGGGCCGGCGGGCGTGTCTTCCCCGGCGAACACGGCCGGGCCGACTTCGAGGTCCGCGAGACGCCCGATGAGCTGCGCGTCGCCTACACCACCCGCAGCGGCGACATCCGAGTGGACGTCACCGCCAAGGTGACCCCCGAGCTGCGGGACAGCAAGCTGTTCGACAACCTGCAACAGGCGTCGCTCTTCTTCGAGCGTGGGGCCAAGGGCTACTCTCCAACGTCCACGGGGGCGCTCGAAGGCATGGAGTTGCACACGGGCGCCTGGCAGCTGGACGCCTGCCGGATCGTCTCGGCGCAGTCGTCGTTCTTCGACGGCCTGCCGCAGGGAAGTGCGACGCCGGACTGCGCGCTCGTCATGCGCGAAGTCCCCGTCACCTGGCGTCCCCTGCCGGCCATGCCCCCGGGCCCGTCCACACCTCTCGCGCTTCAGCGCACCTGACGCGGGGGACCTGCACTCCGATCAGCGCACCCAGTCCAGAAATCGCCGCCCGTCCGTCCGAGATGTGATGCCGCAGCTCAGATGAGGGCATCGAGCCGACTTGACGATCGCGTGCGTGGGGGAGCGCGCCACGCAGCCGATCGACGGCACAGGCCGGTGGCGGGTCCAGTGCGCTGGTCATGGGGACGCCCGCGAGGTGGTGTGCTCGTGGATGGCCTGGGCGACGTCCAGCGGGTGCGTGAGCTGGGGATGGTGGCCCGCGCCCGCGATGACGGTGACGGCGGCATGTGGGAGGGCGTCCACCAGCATGCGGCCTTCTGGGGTGAGCGGGTCGTCGGCTCCCACGATGACGTGCACGACCCCTGGGTAGTGCCGCAGTTTGGCCTGAAGGTCGCTTCGCCGCCGCGTTGTTCCGGCGTCGGACAGGAGTCGGGCGACGTTGGCCGCGACGTCGCCTCGGCGCAGGTCTGAGACGCTCGACCGGAGCGCCTCTGCGTGCGCCGCGTCACCGGTGAGCCTTTCTGCCAGCCCCTCGGGGCGGACTCGGCCCAGGTACCACCGGGTCAGCGGCACCCATCGCGAGGCCAGACCGGCTCGCGCCTGGAGGAAGAACGGCGACACCAAGGTGAGTCGATCCACCAGGTCGGGACGGGTTGTCGCGGCCTCCAGAGCAGCCGCCGCACCTACAGAGTGCCCCACCAGATGACGAACGCCGAGCGCGGTCAACCAGTCTGTCCAGTCGTCGCGACGTCCCCCGCTCAGCCCGAGACCGGGAAGGTCTACGACGCGAGCGCGGCCCAAGGTCTCGGCGACCGGCCCCCAGGTGTCGGCGTTCACCGGCAGGCCCGGCAACACCACGGTGGGTGCGTCCGGCTCGCCGAGCTCGAACGTCCGCACACCGGCAGGCGCGGTGAACCGTCGGACGCCGGCCGAGGCGTCCCCGAACCTGTGAGCCGCCAGGTAGTCGGCCCAGCGGAGTATCGACGTGGTGACGTCCGGCATGGCCAGGCCGTGCCGGGCGGCGAAGGCGTTCGCCGGACCCGTGGGGTAGCGGTCGCTGGAGAGGAACGTCAAGGTCTCAGGGTCGGCCTTGGTGAGCCACCGGGGCAGGCGCCTGAGGAGGGGCACCGGGATCCGCGTACGTGGAACCTTGCCTTGGTAGTGCTCTGCGACGAGCGCGAGAAGGTCGGGCAACGCTGGCGTGTCGTCGTCGAGCACCCAGTACGCGGCGCGCTCGGCGTCCTCCTCCAGCGGGAGCAGAGTCATGAACCGGGCGAGATAGTCAGCCGGGACCACGGGGACGAACGTCCCGGCGTTGCCTGGCAGCGCCGCCATGGTGCCCTGCCAGATCTCCTTCACGCTCGACGCGAGGCCCAGTTGCTGGTCGGACTCGCCGGTGGTGCTGTCACCGATCACACTGGCCGGGTTGACGATGGACCACGGGACGCCCAGCTGGTCCGCGGTGGCCTGGAAAACGGCGTCCGCCTCGGCCTTGGACGCTTCGTAGGCTCCCAGGGTTGCGTAGGTCTTCCGCCGTCGCCCGTCACTCCAGGGGACGAGCTCCGGATCCTGCCCTCCGACCCGGTAGCCGGAGACATGGACCAAGCGCCGCAGACGAGGCAACCGCGCCGCGAAGGCGACGATCGCGCGGACGCTGTCGACGTTGGCGCGACGGGCTTCGTCTGCCGACATCCCGAATCGGTAGGTGCCGGCGCAGTTGTAGATCTCGGTGACGTCCTCCCATCGGGTCGCGTCGCCGTGGATCAACGACGGCGCCCCGAAGTCGACGTGGAGATCGGCTGGAGCCTGGTCGTGCCCGTGCTCCGCCAACCACCGGACGAGCCGTCGGTAGGACTCGCGGCTCCGGTTGGCCGCGCTCACCCGTACGCCGGCCTGGCCGAGCGCGAGAATCAGGTGCCGCCCGACGAAGCCGGTCGCTCCGAACACCAGGGCGTGCCGGTCCGCCGGGCTCACGACGACGCCTCCGAGATCAGGGCGTCGGGCTGGTTCACGAGCACGGCGATGGCCTGGGCAGCGCAGCGCAGCGGCTCCACCGACCGCTGGGCACGCGACACGATCATCGCTCCCTCGACCGTGCTGACCGCAGCCGTCGCCAACGTCCGGGCCGCAGGACGAGGATGGCCGTGAGCGGCGAGGAACTCGGCCACGGGCGCGATCCAGGAGTCGAAGGCGTTGGCGCACGCGTCCCGCAGCCGCTCGCTCTGCGCGCCCATCTCCAAGGTGACCACCGACACCGGGCAGCCCAGCTGGAAGTCGCTGTCCGTGAGGATCCCGGCCAGCACGTCGATCACGCGGCGGATGACGTCACCCGGAGTTCCCGGCTCCAGTGCCGCGTCGGCCACGAGGGAGCGAAAGCGAGCGGCCGCGAGCTCGATGGCCTTCTCGCCGAGCGCCTCCTTCCCCTCGGGAAAGTGGAAGTACAACGACCCCTTGGGGGCGTGTGCGTGCTCCACCACGGTGTTGAGGCCCGTGCCGCCGTAGCCACGGGCCTGAATCAGCTCAAGCATCGACTCCACCAGCCGTCCGCTGGTCTTGGCGCCCTTGGTTCCGACCATGGCGACATAATAGACCAGTCTACTTATTTTTCGCCAACGCGGACAGGCAGGGGTGGAAGCGTCGCGCTCTCCGTCCGGCTTCAGCTCTTCAGCAGGTCGGAGAGCGTCCTGTTCAGGCGGGCCGCGCGCCCTGCCGGGGTTCGGGCTTTGAGTAGCGGAAGGATCATGAGGTAACGCGCGGTCTTGTCGAGCGCTTCGAAACGGGCGGCGGCCTGCGGATGCGCCGCGAGCGCGGCGGTCAGGTCGGGCGGGACGGTGGCGTTGCGCTGGGCGGTGTAGGCGGCCGCCCAGCGACCGTCCGCCTGGGCGGCTGCGACCTCCGCCAGGCCGGGCGGACGCATCCGCCCGGCGGCGGCCAACGCCTCCACGCGTTCGACGTTCACCCGCGACCAGGGGCTGCCCTTGCGGCGGCGCGAGTACCGCTGCAGGTAGAAGTGCTCGTCATGGGACTTGCGCCGGCTGTCGATCCAGCCGTAGCACAGCGCGATCTCCAGCGCCTGCACGATCGTGACCGAGTCGGCGGCCGACCCCTTTTTGGCGATCTTCAGCCAGACGCCGTCCTCGCTCTCGTGGTGCCCGGCCAGCCACGCCTCCCACTGGGCGGCGTCCGCGAAGTGCATCACCGGCCCACGACCTCCAGGTAGTGCTGGTTGTACATGACGCCGAGGACGTTGCCGAAGGGGTCGACCACGGAGGCGGTGACGAAGCCGGGACCCCGCTCGACCGGCTCCTCGTATGCCGTGGCGCCCAGGGAGAGCAGCCGTTCGAAGGCGGTCTCGACGTCGTCCACGTGCCAGTAGGTCACCGCGCCGCCGGCCTCCTCGGAGCGGGGGCGGCAGGCGAAACGGCTGTCGATGATGCCGAGCTCGTGCTGGTGGTCGCCGATGCGGAACTCAACGTAGGCGGGCGTCCCCTTGGCGGGGCGCGTGAAGTACGGCTCGATGCCGAGCAGTTCGGTGTACCAGCGGGCGGCAGCGGTGACGTCGTCGGCGAAGAAGCTGACGGTGGTGAGGCCTCGCAGCATCGGGTGGTTCCCTCCTCAGTGGGTGACATCACCCATCCTCCACCTCAAAGTGCTCATCCATTGAGCACTTTGTGGAGGCATGCGGGCCAGCGCTCCGGCCAGCCGTCCCTGGGCCGGGCTCCGGCTCCTTGTGTCGGGATTTGGGCATCAGCAGGTTGGCTCCGAGGCCGCCCCTCCTGCGGGTGATCCGGGCGATACGGTAGAGCGTCATGAGATTGGTCCACGTCATGATCGCGGCATCCCTCGTAGCCGTCCTCACGGGATGTGGCGCCGAGACGGACGGATCGGCGGCACCGGAGCGGCCCGCCCAGGCCACCGCTCCGAACGCCATCCAGACGCCCTCCCCGCAGGCGGGAGCCATGGAGGTGCCCGCGCCTGATGTCCGTATCCCCACCGACCCCGTCAAGCTGGCCGGTGCTCTGAAGAAGACGACCGCCTCGCTGAACGAGGCGATCGACGGCTGGGTCAAGGGGTCGCAGGAGCGGCCGCCGCAGGACGTCGTGCTTCTCTCTCTTCATCAGCAGCGCATCTACCGGGCGATGGCCAGGAGCACGGCGCTGACCCAGGGGGTCGTCAGGCGGTTGCCCAAGGGGCTGGCCGCTGAGGCGCGCGACAACACCACGGCCATCGGGAAGCTGCTGTCCATGGCCCGTCCGATCAGTGCGGCGCAGCGCAAGCGGATGCGCCTGGTGGAGCCGCTGCCCGCCAAGCGCTTGCGCGGCTACATGGTGCGGGCCGAGCAGCGGTTCGGCGTTGAGTGGGAGGTCCTCGCTGCGATCATGCTCGTCGAGACGAAGTTCGGACGGGTCAGGTCGGCGAGCTCCACCGGGGCGCAAGGGCCCATGCAGTTCATGCCGGGCACGTGGCAGCAGTACGGGCTGGGCGGGGACGTCCACGACGCGCGTGACGCAGTACTCGCCGCGGCCAATTACCTCAAGGCGTCGGGGGCGCCGCGAGACTACCGGCGTGCGGTGTTCGCCTACAACCACGACCCCCGGTACGTGGATGCCGTCCTCGCGCACGCCCGCCAGATCAAGCGCGACTCGCGCAGCTTCTACGCGTACTACAACTGGCAGGTCTTCGTCCTATCCGCGCAGGGCGACGTCCGCCTCACCGGCCCCCGCTGACCATGTCGAGCATGCCCGGGCCAAGGCCGAAAGCCTGTCCTCCAGCCGCCCGACCAGTTGGTCCCGCCCGGCTGCGAGGATGGCCCGGCGTCTCCTCATGGCACGGAACATGTCCGTCCTGATAGGTGCGGCGACTACGGAAGCACTGGCGTCTCGGGCCATGGCCGCGTCCCCTCTGATTCGCAGGATGTTTGGCTGATCGCCTTCTCCGTCCGTGTTGCTGGAAACGTTTACACGATTTCCTGCGGGTGCTCCCCGAGTGATCTGTGAGGAATCTGTGAACGGTTGCTGCCAGTTCGGCTCACCCATCTCCCGACGTTCGCTGCTGATCGGAGCCGGCGCAGCGGCCTCGGCGTTCGCCCTGGGCACGCCGGCCTACGCGTCGGAGCGGGCCGCTGGTCAGGTGACGGGCGATCTCATCGACGTCCAGCTGCTGAACATCACCGACTTCCACGGCAACCTGCGCACCCCCACCTCGTCCGCGGACGGCTACCTGCCGGACGCCGACGGAAACCTCACGGTGCACGTCGGCGGCGCCGCCTATCTGGCGACGCACCTGCGACGGTTGCGAGCCGCGCAGAACTCGTTCTTCTTCTCCATCGGGGACAACTACTGCGGCAGCGAACCCCTGGACAACAAGATGCTCTCGGACGAGGGCCCGGTCGAGGTGTTGAACCAGCTCGGCCTGCAGTTTTCCACGCTGGGCAACCACGAGCTGGACTACGGCATCGACTATTTCCAGCGGCACATGGTCAGGGGTGTCCCGATCGGCGTGCCCGGTCGGGACTCCGGTTTCCGTGACTCGACAGGGCGACGGTTCAAGGGGCTTCGCTTTCCGTTCTACTCCGCCAACATGGTGTGGCGGAAGACGGGGCAGCCCGTGCTGCAGCCCTACAACATCGAGTACGTGACAGATCCGGACGGGCGCCGCTACCCCATCGGCTTCATTCACCTCACACTTGCCCACACCCCGACAGGTTCCAGCTCCTACAATCCCGACCTCGATGGGCTGGAGCCGATCGAGACGGCGAACCGGTACGCGCGGATGCTCAAGGAAAGGGGAGTCAACGCCCTGGTCGTGTGCGTGCACGACGGCGCGCAGCAGGTGGACAACTGGCACGCGCCGATCAACGGCTCCAAGATGGCGGCCGGCGGTCCGGCCCTCGAACTGGCGGCCAAGGCCGACCCGGACATCTGCGCGATCATCACCGGCCACTGGCACTGGTGGTTCAACGCGATGCTGCCCGACCCAGAGGGCAATCTCCGGCCCTTCGTGGAGGCGGGCCACGCCGGACAGATCATCAACGAGATCAACCTGAAGCTGGACCCGGCCACCGGCAAAGTGGTGCGTGACCTGACGAAGGCGACCAACCACCCGGTCACTCTCGATGTGCCCCCGGACCCGGAGATGCAGCGGATCGTCGACTACTGGACCGACCTGGGCAACCAACGGTACGCCACCACGGCGGGCCGGCTCACCGGTGACTTCACGCCCACACTGAACGCGAGCGGCGAGTCCACCATGGGCGACCTCGGCGCGGACCTGATGCTCTGGTCGGCGAACCGGAACCGCCAGGGCCGTGCCGACTTCGGCATGGTGGCGGCCAAGCCGATCAGCGGCTCCAACGCGGTGGCGGGAAAGCTGCTGTACGCCAAGGGCGCCAACCCTGCCGACCAGGATGGCCTGATCCTGTATGGGGAGGCGTACTCGCAGCTCGGTTACGAGAACCCGATCCTCACCGTCACGCTCACCGGCGAGCAGCTCCGGCAGGCGTTCGAACAGCAGTGGCAGCAGCGCACCGACGGGAGGGTCGTGTACGGGCCGCTCGCGTTCTCCGCCAACGTGCGCGCCACCTTCGACGCGACCAAGCCGCTCGGCCAGCACGTCGATCCCACCACGTTCCTCATCGACGGCCGCCCCCTCGACTTGACCGGGTCCTACCGCGTCGCCGGGCTGGCCTACTCCCTCATCGGGGCTGACGGCTACAGCGCGCTCGCGTCCTTCACCGACCCGTACCGGAACGGGCGCGATCACGAGGAGTTCATCGCCTACCTGCGCGAGCACAAGGAGATCAGCCCATCGCGCCAGGACCGGGTCACTGTCATCACCTGACCGCCGCCATCGCCGCTTGGGCGGACGGCGGTGCATGGAGCGGCTACGTCGTCGGGAGGCCGACCGCGTTGGACGCGTCGGCCTCGAAGTATTCCGTCGTGGCGAAGGGGCCGGCGTGATCCTCGAAGAAGCTCCTGACGCCGTCGATCGAGTCATGGACGATGACGTTCACTGCCTTGGTCCCGTCGGTGCTCGCCACCGCCAGCGTCCACTTGGCACCCTTGGGAAGCTGGCCGTACGCCTTCTTCAGGGAATCCCAGAAACCGTCGTTGTCGGAAATCGTGGAAACAGTCATGACGTGCACCGTGGCACTCTCCTCATTTACTCTCGGATTTACTCGGCAATTGATGTGAAGATACTGTGCGGCACCATTCTTGAAGTCGTAGATCGCGACGGTCTGAGGGTCCTCGAGCGGATCGTCAGAAGGCATCAAGAAGTGGGTCTCGCTGATCGGGTACAGCTCGTAGTCGAGCTGTTCTGGTTTGTTGAGGAGTTGCGCCTCCATGGGGTTCAGGGTGAATGTGAGGTGGAGTTTTCCGCGGTCGGCCGCCACTTCGTAGCGGGTGCCGGGGCGCTCGTAGGAGCCTTCGTACCTGGACAGGTCGAGAGCCAGGGTCGGGTCGGGCTCCGGCAGGTCGGGGATCGTGACCACGCCGAGGTCGGCCAGGATTTCGTTGAACACCTTCCGGTAGAAGCTGTCGCGCGGCCCGGCGTTCGCCAGCATCGAGACGGCGATGTTCGATTCCGGCAGGATCCGCAGGCGGGCGCTCTGGCTGACCGCACTGCCGTCGTGGGCGTAGACGGTTTGGCCGTGCCAATCGCACACGATGAGGCCGAGCGCCCATTCCGGCCCGAACATGTACGGGTCAGGTATGGGGACCCGCGACTCCGTCATCTCGCGGATGATGCCGGGTGAGACGATTCTGGTCCCGTTCGGCGCCTTTCCTTCGTTGAGGAAGACGTACGCCATCGTGAGCAGTTCCCGGGCTGTCGTGTTGACGTTGCCTCCGGGGCCGAAGGAGCGCGGCAGGTGACCCAGCGGTGAGAGGATGGGCCCCTCTTCGAGGGATCGGATCAGGTATCCGGTCGCGGCCCGGTTCTGGTCCGCGTGCTCACGCCGGCTGCTCGTCGAGGTCAGTCCCAAGGGGTCGAACAGGCGGTCCTTCATGATGTCGTCCCACCGCTTGCCGTCGGTCACCTCCATGATGCGGGCGAGGATCGCGTAGCCCAGGGCCGCGCTGTAGCCGTGAGTGTGGCCCAAGGGGTGGACCTGGCATGCGCCGGCGATGTTCTCCACCATGCGCTTGTACACGTCGTCGTCCTCGCCTGGATCTCCGTAGCTCTCCTCGATGCCGTTGGTGTGGTTGAGGAGATGGCGGGGTGTGACCTTGGCGCTGACGTCGGGGTCGGCGACCCGGAAATCAGGAAGGTAGGTCCGCACCGGCTCGTCCAGGGCGACTTTCCCCTCGTCGACGAGCTGCATGAAGGCGAGGGCGGTCCATGTCTTGGACACGGAGCCGCACTGGTAGATGGTGTCGGTCCTCGCGGGCTCCCGCGTGGAGATGTTCTTGACGCCGACGGCGAAGTCGGTGATCTCTCCGTCGCGGAGGACGCCGATCGCGGCGCTCGGGATCCGGTATTCCGCGAGCAGTTCGGAGACGCGAGCCCGCATCCGGGTCACATCCAATGCTCTTGCCATAAGGGGTTCCTCGTCTCGCCCGTTCCTTTCCAAGCGGGAAAAGGCTACGTTGCATTTCAAGCCTCGTCAACGAAAAGCCCTAACGGAGCCACTGAAATCCTGGGCTTTCTCGTCAATCGTTGCAACAGCATTGTTGATAAATGCAATCCACGCCAACCAGCCGTTGCAATGTACTGTTGGTGAACGCACCCGTGAACCCCGAACCGACAGGAGGGCGAGCCGATGCCCGGAGGCAGGCTGACCCACGAGCATCGCCGGCAGATCGCGATCTGGCTGGCCGAAGGGCTGGGATACGCCGAGATCGCCAGGCGGCTGGGCAGGCCCACGTCCACGATCAGCCGCGAAGTGGCACGCAACAGCGCGCCCGGCGGCTACCTGGCCGACCGCGCCCAGCAGGCCGCCGGGCAGCGCGCCCGCCGCAGACCAGTTCAGGCCACGGAGCCACCGGTCGACGGGCGGCCGGCCGAGTCCGTGCGCGGTTTCGTGGAGCAGTTCGCGACGCTGCTGGTCGGAACCGGCCTTTCCCGGATGCCCGCTCGCGTGTTCGTCTGCCTGCTCACCTCCGACTCCGGGGGCCTGACGTCCGCCGAGCTCGTACGCCAGCTGCAGGTCAGCCCGGCGTCGGTGTCCAAGGCCATCGGCTACCTCGAGGGGATCGAGCTGGTCAGGCGCACACAGGGTTCCGGCCGCCGCGAGCGGTACGTCATCGACGACGACGTCTGGCTCCGGGCGTTCAAAGCCGACACCGGGGCACACGCCGAGGTCGCGGAGGCCGCGCGGCACGGGATCGACATCTTCGGCGTCGGCACGCCCGCCGGCACCCGGCTGGGCCAGATGGCTCGGTTCTTCACCTGGATCAGCGAGCAGATGAACGACAGCGGCCTGACCGACGCCGTCATGCACGACGCGCTGACAGTGCTGGCCGCGCTGGTGTACGCCGCTCGGCCACTCACCATGGACGAACTCGCCACGGCACTGGGCTGGCCCATCCAGCGGGCGGCCGACGCCCTGGACGCGATCGGCCGTCGTCCGATCCTCTCCGACCCGCTCACCGTGGAGCAGGTCGGGCGCGGCGCGTACGCCGTCACCCCGAGGTCTGACCGCCTGAGCTCCGCGCAACGCGACGCACTGATCGTCAGTCCGTGCTCGACCCGAGGGAGTCGAAAATGACGAGGCCGGACAGACGTCGCAACCGCGATCCCTCCGGCCACACCCGCGCGGCGGCCGCGCCTCGTTCGGTGCGAGGGCGGACTTGCTTCACGGTCCTCCACGATTCAGCGCGGAAGGACCACCATCCACTCCCTGGTCGGTATCACGGCGGATCCGCGTCAGCGGAAGTCGTCCGCGTGCTCTTCCGCCCACGAGCGGAACGTCCGCGCCGGGCGGCCGAGCAGCCGTTCCACGGTGTCGGTCACCCGCTCGGGCGAGTCCACGAACCCCGCCCACGCCTTCAGCCTGGCCGCCACGAACTCGGCGTCCCCCCAGGCCGCCGTCAGTTGCTCGCGCGCGGTCTCCGGCGGCAGGTCCTCCCATCGCACCTCGCGCCCGATCGCCTCGCCGATGATCCGCACCTGCTCGGCATGGGTGAGGGACTCGGGGCCTGTGAGCACGTATCCGGCCCTGTCGTGCCCGGCGGAGGTGAGGACGTGGACGGCGACGGCCGCGATGTCGCGCTCGTGGATCAGCGACCTGGACGCCTGCCCGTACGGCCACCGCACGACCCCCTGCCTGACCTGGTCGGCCCAGCCGAGCGTGTTGGTGGCGAAGTCGATGGGCCGCAGGAACGTCCATCTCAATCCGGACTTTCGGATCTGCCGCTCGATCTCCTGGTGGAAGATCGTGGGCTGCTCACCGTCCTCGAGGTCGGGGACGTCGGTCGACAGGTACACGACGCGTCGGGCGTGCCGGGCAATCGCGTCCACCACGCCCGGTTGCACGGGAAGCCGCGGCCACATCAGGTAGACGCTCTCCACGTCGCGCAGCGCGGGCTCCAGCGTCGACGGGGACGACAGGTCGCCACGCGCCACCTCCACCCCTTCGGGAAGCGCGGCCCTGCCGGGGTCGCGCACCAGCGCGCGCACCTCGAGCCCCGCCTCGGCCAGCGAGGAGACGACGTGTCTGCCGACGCTTCCGGTCGCACCGGTCACCAGGATCTTGCTCATCCTGCGACCATAGAACCTCAAGCCGACTTGAGGTCAACCGCGGTCTGCTACTGTCGGTCGCGACGCGGGGTGCCCGGAGAACCGGGCTGAGATCACACCCGTAGAACCTGATCTAGTTCGTACTAGCGAAGGGACGTCGCATGTTCTGCGAGGAGATCTGGGCGCGCACGGCCAAACTGCTCGACGCGATCCACAGCCATCCGTTCAACGCCGCCCTCGGCGACGGCACCCTCGACAGGGACCGTTTCGCGTTCTACATCGTGCAGGACGGCCGCTACCTGGTGGCGTACGCCAAGGTGCTCGCGACGGCCTCGGTGCGCGCCACCGACCCCGCCGACGCTGCGTTCTTCGCCGGCAGCGCGCACACGGCGCTCGCCGTCGAGCGCGCCCTGCACACCGGCTACCTCGAGAAGTTCGGGCTGCAGGCCGACGAGGTGGCGGGCGTCGCCACCTCGCCGACCTGCCTGGCCTACGCGTCGTTCCTCCAGGCCACGGCGCTCGCCGCGCCCCTGCCCGTGCTCGCCGCCGCGGTGCTGCCGTGCTTCTGGGTGTACCAGGACGTCGGCGCGGCGCTGCTGGAACGCACGGCGGGTCGGCGCGACCATCCGTACCAGGCGTGGATCGCCACCTACTCCGACGCGGACTTCGCCGCCTCGGTGCAGCAGGCCAGAGCGATCGTCGACCGGCTGGCCGCCTCCGCCGACCCCGCGACACGCGAGGCGATGGCGGAGGCGTTCTGCCGGGCCACCGAGTACGAGTGGATGTTCTGGGACAGCGCGTGGCGGCTCGAAACCTGGCCCACGGCCCGCTGGCTCGGATAACTGTCGAGACGACGTCAGCCAACTCCTGCCGCTGCGGGACAAGATCCCGCCGATCCGCGGCCTGCGCGGTCACCGCGGCGGCTGTACGCCTTCGGACCTCACTTTGACAACCTCAGCTATTCTGCCAGGCGTTCTGCAAGTCGGTCGCGGATCCTCGTGGCGGCAGCGATGCGCTCGTCGAGGGCGGCCAGCCGGGCGCGAGCCTTCTCCAGCGCGAAGTGGCAGATCGGGCTGCCAGGCTGGGTGAAGTCGGCGGGCACCTCCCGGTCCAGCAGGTCGACGAAGGTCTGCACGTCGGTGAGGGTGAAGCCGAGGTTGAGCAGCTCCCGGATGTGGCGCACACGCTGCACGGCGCGCTCGTCGTAGTCGCGGTACCCGGCCGGGGACCGCCGTGGCTCCAGCAGCCCGTGCTGTTGGTACCAGCGCAGCGCCCGAGGGGTAGTGCCCGCGGCACGGGCGGCTTCTGCGATCCGCATGCCCCCCATGGTCACACACGGACGATGAGACCGCCGACGTAGCGTCCGGCCAGGAGGTCGATGAGCGCCTGCGGCGCGCTGTCCAAGCCTTCGACAACCGTGCACGGCTCGCGTAGCCCCAGCTTGCGCCACTCTTCGCGCAGGTGGGGATGGTCGGCCGCGGTGAACCCACGCAGGGTGATGCGCTTGCCGATCAGCGTCATCACGTCGAGCTCCACGGCGGCCGGGTCACCGCCGAGCTGGTGGGCCAGCGCTCCGCACAGCGCGATCCTGGCCCCTGGCCTGGCCAGCTGGACGGCCTCGCGTAGCTGGTGCCCGCCGACGGTGTCGAGCACCGCGTCCACTCCGTCGGGCGCCACATCGGCCATGCTGCCTGTGTGCCGGTCGTAGACGGCGTCGTAGCCGAGGTGGGCGGCGCGGTCGGGGGAGCCGGTGCTACCCACCACGCGGACCGCGCCCAGCAGGCGGGCGATGGGAGAGGCGATGCTGCCGACCGCGCCTGCCGCCCCCGTCACCAGGACTGTGTCGCCTGGCTGTACCTCTGCCGCGGCGCGCAAGCCCACGTAGGTGGTCAAGCCCTGTCCGAGGTGGCGCATCGCCTCCTCAGCGGAGGAGACCGGCTCGATCCGCTGGTAGGCGTCGACGACGGCGTATTCACGCCAGCCACGGCCGTGCCGCACCCAGTCACCGGGAGCCAGATCGGGATCGGTGGAGGCCACCACCTCGCCCACCGCAGGCCCGTACATGACCTCGCCCACCTGGTAGGCGGGCATCGGCGCCGCGGAACCACTCATGAGCGTGCGCATGGCGGCGGTGACGGCCATCCATCGGTTGCGCACCACCACCGGGCCGCTGATCGGGGACCGGGTCAGCTGGAAGAGGTTGAGCGTGACCGGCCGGCCAGTGGGGACGTGGGTGTCGAGGCGGACCTCGCGCGAGTCGAAAGCCACGCGCCGATCGTCGACCTTGACGCAGGCGTCAAGGTCAAGCCCAGCACTTCCCAAGCGTTGGAAAGCGGATCCGACAGCGCCGTCGCGGGGTGGCCCCCCGCTTATGGAACTCCGGCGTGACAGCGTCCAGGACCGACTCCTCATCGAACTCACGTGGACGTCCTGGGCGCGGAGAGGCGGCCTGTTGAGTTACCAGTTTCTATCGAGAGGTGGCCGCAGTCGTGGAACGGGCCAGGCGGCTGGCGGGCGCGGATCGCCGCGAGCAGGTGCTGAAGATCGCCGCAGCGGAGTTCGCGGCGCACGGGCTGCACGGGGTGTCCGCCGAGGTGATCGCTCGGAAGGCGGGCATCACGCACGCCTATGTCTTCCGCCTCTTCGGTACGAAGAAGCGACTGTTCCTTGAGGTCGTCCGCCGTGCCTTCGCCGCCATGGCCGGCGGCCTCGCCGAGGCCGCCGGTCCGGCCACGGGCCTGGAGGCGCTTGCGGCGATGGGGCGGCGTTACGACGCCGGCCCGGCCGACCGCACCCTGCTGCTGCTTCAGTTGCAGGCGTTCGCCGCGTGCGGCGACGCCGAGGTGCGCGCGGCGGTGCGGGTGAGCTTCGGCGAGTTGAGCCGAGTCCCGGACAACGGTCGCCGGCCGTCTGCTGGTGCCCACGCTGATGTTCATCGCCCTGATCGTCGCGGTGGTGGGCGGCCTCGGGGCGCCGCTGATCACCGCGGTGGCGGGTGAGTTCGGCGTCTCGCTGGCCGCGGCGCAGTGGACGCTCACCGCCCCGCTGCTGGTGGGCGCGATCGCCACCCCGGTCCTCGGGCGTCTTGGCACCGGGCCGCGCCGGCGTCAGGTCATCCTCGCCACCCTCGCCACGGTAGTGGCCGGCAGCCTGCTGACCGTGGTGCCGCCGTCGTTCGGCTGGTTGCCGGCCGGGCGGGTGGCCCAGGGCGCCGGCCTGGGCCTGACCGCGCTGATGATGGGCGTCTGGCGATCAGCCAGACCACCCTGTGGACCGGGAACCCGGCGCTCGCCTGCGTCCTGCCGCCGCCTGGGCCGGGGCGGCCTCGATGGCGGTGACGATGGTGGTCAGCCTGGTGCTGCGGCGTACCACCCAGGCGCGTCCGCGCTGATGGCGGCCTGTTGGCAGTGGTCGCCCTCCGCAGCCGGGTCCGAGCGCCCATCGTCGGATGGCTCGGTCATCAGCGCGAGTCCGCCGCGAGGTAGTCCTCGACGTCCCGCGTGACCTCCTCCTCGACCAGGTCGTTGTTGACGGCGATCGCGGCCGCCGATCCCATGCCGGCCGCGGTGACCACCTGCGCCCGCGGATTGACGACGTTGCCCGCCGCCCACACCCCCGGCACGCTGGTGCGGCCAGAGGGGTCGGTGCGCACCCAGCCGTTCTCGTCCCGCTCGCAGCCGAGGCCGGTCAGCAGGGCGTCGCGGGGGACCATGTGCGGGAAGACGAACACCGCGCTGCGCGGCACCTCCTGGCCGTCGGCCAGTTCCACCCCGCGCAACCGGTCGCCGTCGACCACCAGCCGCTTGACCTCGCCGTCGACGACGCGGACCCCACGGGCGGCCAGCCGCTCGCGTTCGTCGCCGGTCAGGTCGAGGACGTGCGGGAAGAAGACGATGTCGGCCGACCACTGCTGCAGCAGCAGCGCCTGGTGCACCGCGCCCGGGTGGCTGCCGAGCACCCCGATCGGCTCGTCGCGGACCTCGTAGCCGTGGCAGTACGGGCAGTGCAGCAGGTCCCTGCCCCACCGCTCCCGCACGCCGGGGAGCTCCGGCAGCTCGTCGCGCAGCCCGGTGGCCACCAGCACGCGGCGGGCCCCGAGCACCGGGCCCCCGGCCAGGTGCACCTGGAAGCCGTGGTCGATGTGGTCGTCGATGTGATCCACCCGGCCGTCGATCAAGCGCACGCCGTACTTGGCCACCTCCGCCCGGCCCACCTCCAGCAGGGACGCCGGGGGCATCCCGTCGCGGGACAGGAAGCCCTGCATGTGCGCGGCCGGGGCGTTGCGCGGCTCCCCGGTGTCCACCACCGCCACCCGGCGGCGGGCCCTGGCCAGCACCAGGGCGGCGTTCAGCCCGGCCGCGCCGGCACCGGCCACCACCACGTCGTACATCATGTCGTTCGTCGTCTCGCTCATGGCCCCCAGCCTGCGACCTCCGGCCCGCTGACGGCAATCTCTGTTGCCGTTTCCGGGACAAATGCGGTGCAATGGGAGGCGTGGAGCACTCACCAGCCATCGCCCAGGCGCTCGCCGAAGTCGGCCCCCGCCTCAAGCGCCTGCGCACCCGGCGCGGCGTCACCCTGGCCGCCCTGGCCGAGGCCACCGGCATCTCCAAGAGCACGCTGTCGCGGCTGGAGTCCGGCCAGCGCCGCCCCAGCCTGGAACTCCTGCTCCCCATCGCCCAGGCCCACCAGGTTCCCCTGGACGAGCTGGTCGGCGCCCCCGAAGTCGGTGATCCCCGCGTCCGTCTCACGCCCAGGCGGGTGAACGGCAACGTCGTGCTGCCCCTGACGCGGCAGCCCGGCCCGCTACAGACCTTCAAGATGGTCATCCCGGTCGGCCGGAACACCCCCGAGCCCTGCACCCACGAGGGCTACGAATGGCTCTACGTCCTCTCCGGACACCTGCGTCTGATCCTGGCCGACCGCGATCTGGTGCTGGGTCCGGGGGAGGCCGCCGAGTTCGACACCCGCCTGCCGCACTGGTTCGGCAGCACCGGCGACGGCCCCGTCGAAGTTCTCAGCCTCTTCGGGCGGCAGGGCGAGCGCATCCACGTCCGCGCCGCCCCGCGCTCCCGCCGCGACCAGCTCCAGGACGGACCGTAGGGCCGCACACGGGCTGAGGACCTGGCTACCTGCTGCGTGTGCGCGTCAGGGCTGTTCCGGTGTTCGCGGGACGAGCAGCCCTCGGTTGAACGCCTCGGTGACGGCGGCGGCGCGGTCGTTCACACCGAGCTTGGCGTAGATGTTCAGCAGGTGAGACTTGATGGTGGCCTCGGTGATGAACAGCTTGGCCGCCGCCTCGCGGTTCGTGGCCCCGGCCGCCACCAGTTGGAGGACTTCGACCTCCCGCTGGCTGAGCGGCCCCGGGGCAGAGGTGCGTAGGCGGCTCATCAGCAGGGCTGCCACCGAGGGGGCGAGCACCGACTCACCCCGGGCCGCGGCCCGGACCGCCCGCAGCAGCTCGTCGCGGGAGGCGTCCTTGAGGAGGTAGCCGGAGGCGCCGGCCTCGATCGCGGGTAGCACGTGGCTGTCGGTGTCGTAGGTCGTCAGCACCAGCACGCGGGCGTCACTTCCGCGCTCGGTGAGTTCCCTTGTCGCGCGCACCCCGTCCATGCCGGGCATCCGCAGGTCCATCAGGATCACGTCCGGACGCAGGGCCTCGGCCAGCTGAACCGCCTCGGCTCCGTCGGAGGCCTCTCCGAGCACCTCGAACTCCGGGTCGCGCGCGAACATGCTGCTCAAACCGTCCCTGACCACGGGATGGTCGTCCACGATCAGCAGCCTGATCGCGGTGCCGGGGCGGTTCACGCGCACACCTCCGCCCGCTCGGCGGGGACGCGGGCCGAGATCCCCGTACCGGTGCCCGGCTCCGACTCGATCTGCAGAGTCCCCGACAGGCCCTCGATCCGCTGTCGCATCGCGACCAGGCCGAACCCGCCGCGGTCGGCACGCAGCCCACCGGCGGCATCGTCTCCGAGCTGGTCCGGATCGAAGCCGCAGCCGTCATCGCGCACGTCCAGGGCCACCTCGTGGTCCAGGTACGACAGCGTCACCCCCACCCGGGTCGCCCGCGCGTGCTTGGCCACGTTGGCCAGCGCCTCCTGCGCGGTCCTGAGCAGCGTGACCTCAGCCTCCGGCCGCATCGGCCGCGCCGTGCCGGTCGTCGTGACCTGGACCGGGATCTCGTACAGGGCCGACCAACGCTCGGCCACGCCCGCCACCGCCTCGCTCAGCCGTGCCGATTGCAGCGGCTCAGGACGCAGCGCGTGCACCGATCGCCGCGCCTCAGCCAGACTCTCCCTGGCCAGCGTGGTCGCGGCCTCGATGTGCCTGCGCCATCCGGCCGGATCCTCGCCGGTGTGCGCGGCCGCGCGCAGCTGGCTGACAATGCCGGTGAGCCCCTGCGCGAGGGTGTCGTGGATCTCTCGCGCCATGCGCTGCCGCTCGTCATGCACACCGGCCTCCCTCGCCTGCGCCAGCAGCTGCTCGTGCAGGGCCGCGTTCTCTGCCAGCGTCGCCGCCAGCCTGCGGTTCGCCTCGCGCACCTCTTGGAGCGCCCGCTCGCGCTCCTCGTTCTGCAGGGCGCTGCGCCGGGCGAACCAGGCGAAGCCGCACATCGGGACGACGTTCGCGACCACGACGGCGACGTACGTGACCAGGCCGATCCAGGTGGTCTTGTCGATGCCGTACGCCTGCGCCGTGGCCGACACCACCGCCACCGCGGCGACGCCGGCCACCTCCCACGGCCAGCGCAGGACCCTGAAGGCGTAGACGTACCCCGCAGGCGTGAAGAGCCCGAACCACGGGTTCCTGATCACCAGGACAGCCGTGATCACGATCAGCACGGTGAAGAACACCGCCATCACGGGCGGGCGCTCGCGCCAGGCGGGATGCAGCGTGAAGACCCACAACATCCACGCCGCGGCCAGCGCGCACAGGACCAGATCGATGAGCGGGGACTCGCCCTCCGATAGCTTGCCGACCACCGTGACACCGGCCAGGATCGCCAGCAACGCGTACGGCCCGACAGTCACCACCGCAGACCAGCGCGGCACCGGACTGCTCATCCGCGCCCTCCTCCATGGCTCCTGCTCCCGGCTGCCAATCTAGCCGCAGCCAACAGTTCTACCTGGTGGCGAACAGCGAGCGCAGGTACCTGCCGTTCGCGATCATGACGATGCCCACCAGGAGCACCCCGCAGACGCCCTGTTCGATCCGCATCCACATGGGCAGAAATCCCGGGATCGAGATCAGGACCGCGATGGCCACCACCATGAGACCCGAGGCGATCCGCAACCGCAGATACGCGCGGCGGCGGCCACGGGCGGTGCCGACGACGAAGACGAGCATCAGCACGGAGGTGAAGGCGACGATCCCGCCGCGTATCCAGACCGCGTCGTTCACCAGCCCAGGATCACGGCGGAGCAGGTAGACGGCCACGAGCGTGAGCACGCTGAGGGCGACGTAGCCACTCACCAGGAGTTTCATGGCGCGAAACGCCGTCAGGCTGCGCGGCTGGTTCAGCGCTTGGCCGGAGATCACGTCAGGGCGTGAGCTGCGGGTGTTCATGGAGGCCCTCTCTTCTCTGGACGGCCTCCAGCGTCGCAACCCCACGACAGACCGCACATCGACCATTCACCTGGAACCGCGGCTGAACCGGCGGACCAACCGGATGGCTGAGCCGGTCAGCCGATCGGCTGACCGGAGTGGCCGCTGTCTCCCCGGAGCCCTTCCTGCCGCCGCACGCGGCAGTAGCTTGCGATGGCGTCACGCAGGTGAACCAGGGCGTCCGGATCGTTCAGCGCGGAGCCCACGGCGACTCCCCGGCACCCGGCGGCGAGGAACGCGGCCGCGTTGGAGGCGTCGATCCCACCGGTCGCGACGAACCGGACGCCGGGGAACGGCGCGAGCTGCGCGCGGATCCAGCCCGCACCCAGCTGCCTGGCGGGGAAGGCCTTGAGCCAGGTGAAGCCGTGGGCGAGGGCCGTCGCGATCTCCGTGGACGTGGCCACCCCCGGCAGGTGCGGCAGCCCCGCCCGCTGTGACTCCGCGACCACCTCCGGGTGGAAGCCCGGCGCGACCGTGAACCGGACGCCCAGCTCACGGACCGCCTTCAGCTGGGACGCCGTCGTCACCGTCCCAGCTCCGACGCTCTTGCCGCGCCGCTCCGCCACCTCAAGCGCCGCCCGCAGGGACGGCAGCGCGTCCGGCGTCTGCACGGGCACCTCGATCAGCTCGACCCCGAACTCCCACGCGTGCTCGCACATCTCCACGGTCGCCCCGGGATCGAGGTTGCGGAAGATGCCGAGAACCGGGTTGCGGTCGAGGTGGCTGCCGAAGAACTCATCGGCGTCCATGTGCGTCTCCTCCCCAGCCAAGGGCCTTCGAGATCTCGTACGCGGCGTCGCGGAACGCCTCGATGTGCCCGCGCAGCTCCTCCAGCGGCGCGACCGCGCGAAGCGCCGTGACGGAGATGCCGTGCGTGACCTTGCCCCGGGCGTCGAACACCGGCAGCGCCACGCAGGTGATGTAGTCCTCGTGCTCGCCGTCGTCCTCGGCCCACCCGCGCTCCCTGGTACGGGCCAGCTCCGCTTCGAGCGCGTCGCGGTCGGTGATGGTCGTGGGCGTGTAGCGGGTCAGGGTGGTGGCGTCGAGGACGCGCGCCCGGGTGCTGTCGTCCTGGTAGGCGAGGATGACCTTGGCGACGGCCGCGGTGTGCGGCTGGGCGGGCAGCCCGATGCGGGAGCCCATGGCCACGCTGCCGCGTCCGTCGATCTTGCCGACGTAGACCACCTGGTCGCCGACGAGCTCGCCGAGGTGCACGGTGTGCCCGTACCTCTCGCTCAGGTCGTGCAGGATCGGGTGCGCGAGCGAGCGGGCCTCCACCTGGTCGAGGGCCAGCTGGCCGAGCGCGATGAGCTGGAAGCCCATGCCGTACCCGCCACCGGTCACGCGCCGGACGAATCCGCCCTCTTCCAGCGTCTGCAGCAGGCGCAGCGCGGTCGACTTGTGCACGTCGAGGTGGTCGGCGATCTCGCCCAGGGTGCGGTGCCGCACCGAGACGAACCGGACGATGTCAATGGCGCGAGCGACGGTCTGCGACACGGTTGTCCGCCCCTTCGGAAAGCATGCCGGCGATCTCGTCGGCGGTGGGCAGGGCGGCCAGGTCCTCCGGGGACGTCAGGACACGGGACGCCGCGTAGTGGCCGAGGCGCAGCCTCGTGACCTCGTCGCGGTCGTCGAGGAACCCGCTCAGCCAGCCGGCGGCGAAGGCGTCGCCCGCGCCGACGGCGTCGACGACGTCGACCTGCGGGGATGGCACGCGGTGGACGCCTGAGGGCGTGAAGCTCACCGCCTCGACGGCGGCGTCCTTGACGATCAGGTACGCGGGCCGGTCGAGCAGCTCGCGGACGCTCTCGGCGTCGGACGTCCCCCACAGCGCCGCCGCCTCGTCCCTGCCGACGAAGACGACGTCGCTGTGCTGGGCGATCTCCAGCAGGACGGCGGGGGCGTCACCCGACCACAGGGCGGGACGGTGGTT
Source organism: Nonomuraea sp. NPDC000554 (assembly GCF_040300065.1). Lineage (NCBI taxonomy): Bacteria > Bacillati > Actinomycetota > Actinomycetes > Streptosporangiales > Streptosporangiaceae > Nonomuraea > Nonomuraea sp. NPDC000554. Next base: position 196,254 of record NZ_JBEPDC010000014.1, read on the forward strand.
GACGTCGAAGCTCACCAGAGCCGGCCGCAACGGACGTTCGAGCACGACGTGCCTGGTCAGGTCGAGGCACTGCGGGGAGATCGCCGCGGTGACGCCGGAGATGTGCGTCAGCCGCGCCAGCATGGCGGCCCAGCGGACGACGTCGGCGGCGCTCATGGCCGAGGCCGCCGAGCCGCGCCGGTAGTAGTACACGGCGGTGCCGGAGGGAGTCGGGTCCTTGAAGTACACGGCGGTGGGCCGCTGGTCGTCGCGGCGGACCAGGTCGACGTTCACCCCGTGCGCGCGCAGCGAGCCGACGACGATCTCGCCCAGCGGGTCGTTGCCGACCGCGCCGGCCCACGCCGTGCGGTGGCCGAGCATGGCCAGCAGCGCCGCCACGTTCGACTCCGCGCCTCCGGGCCGGAGCATGAAGGCGCTCTCGGCGTCGAGCCGCCCGCCCTGCCGCGGGGTGACCATGACCATGGTCTCCCCGATCGCGAGGACGTCGGCCGCTGTCACGAGGTCGGGCATCTCAGCCTCCTTCGGTGCTGGAGTCGAGTCCTATCCGTTGCACATAGCGCAATGCTTGTGCTCTATGTGCAATATATCGGACGCATGGGCCTGGGGCGTTTGCCGGGGTGCCCTCGCGGGAGGCGTTGGAGCGTCACTTCTTCCTCGACGGCGCTGACCGCGCCAGGCGGGTGACCTCGCGCCCGGGTCACGTCAGCGAAGAGGCCGCCCCCACGCATGACGCAACGCCGAGCCCGGCACATGCGCAGGAGACTGGCGCGTGAACTGAGGCATTGCATCAGCGTGCAAACGTTTTGACCGAGCAGAGCGCATCCAACAGTGTTGGCACCGAAGGCAGCGACACCGGCAGTGAGACGCACCGGTTCCGGCAGCAGCCCAGAACTGGTTCGCCCGTCAGCTCTGATCGGCCACGGCTGCCCATGTCGTCGAGCCGGCTTTCACGCCAGAAGCCAAGGCGCAGCAACCAAGGAGAACACCATGCGTCGTCGCCTCACCGCCCTCGCCCTAGCCATCATGGTCTCGACCGGCATGACCGCCGCATTCGCCGTGACCGCGCCAGCCGCGAACGCCAGCAAGTGCTGCTGACGCGGCCTTTGCGTCACTCGGTCCCGCACGCCACGGGGTGTCGGCACCAGGCCGGGGAGCGGGTCAGCGTGCGTTCCGCAGCGGTTCGGGCGTGTGGGCGTTCTCGGTGGGTTCCTGCGCGCGGGCGCGCGGCAGGGTGGCCAGCAGCAGGAGCAGCGCGCTCTGGGCGAGCATGCCGGGCGCCAGCGGCGGCGCGGCCCCGACCGACTTGCTGACGGCGTACCACCAGCGGGTCAGCGGGGAGAGAGTCTCCCACGTGGCGGCGTAGCGCTGGTCGAGCAGGCCCGCGTCGTAGTTGGCCGACACGTGCGCGTAGACGCCGAACATCGCCACCAGCAGCACGGCCAGCGCGAGCGCCCGCACCATCGTCAGGGGTCCGCCGGCGGCGAACGCCACCAGCGCGAGCGCGAGCAGGGCCAGCGCTCCCCAGGGGATCAACTGCTCCACCGTCTGCCAGTGGCGTTCGGCGGCCAGTTCCACCGCGGCGCCCATGATGCTGAGGAGGACCAGGGCCAGGAGCCCTCGGCGCAGCGTCATGGCGTCAGCGCCGAGACGATCTTGTGCACGGTCTCCTCGCCCGGGTTGTACTTGGCGAGGTTCTGCCTCAGCGACGTCAGGTCGCTGTCGCCGGCGTCGTAGGGCCGGTACTCGACGACCTCCCGGGCCCACCGCTCGGCGTTGGCCACCCCGGCGGCCTGCAGCGCAGCGGCGATCTGACTCTCGTCGGCGGTGTTCGCCGAAACCTTGCCCGCCTGGCCGGACGCGCTCGCGGTCGACGTGCTCGCACCGGTGGCGGCGGCCTGGTCCGTCGCCGAGGTGCAGGCGGTGAGGGAGACAGCGGTGGCGATCGCCGCCAGGGAGAGTTTGCTCTTATTTGGTGTCATGCGGACCATCCGGGACGAGGTTGCTCGGTCGCCTCAACGCTCTCCGCCCCGTCTCAGATGAATCTCGGCAAATCATGAAGATCAGGTGAGAAACACCCCGAACTCCCGGCTGAACCAGGGGTCAGACCCTCTTGGCCTGGTACGTGGTGAGGACGTCGAGCAGGCCGGGGAACGCCTCGTCCATCTCGGCGCGGCGGAGGGCGTTCATCCGCGCGGTCCCGACGTAGTACTGCCGGATCAGGCCCGCCTCGCGCAGCACCTTGAAGTGGTGGGTGGCGGTTGACTTGCTGACGGCGATGTCGAACGACCCGCACTTGAGGTCCTCGCCGGCGGCGTCGAGCTGCGTGACGATGCTCCGCCGTACCGGATCGACGAGGGCCTCCAGTACCTGCTGGAGGTCGACCTGCGACACCTCTGGGTGCATCGGTGTACGTCCCATGGGGCCAATAGTACGACACTCATCAAAGTTTGACGACGGTCGTACTTATGCGCCACAGTGGACCGCGTTCACGGCGAGCGAAGGACGGTGGCCATGTCAAGGACTGTGCGGTTCCACGAGATCGGCGGACCCGAGGTGATGCGGCTGGAGGACCTGGAGGCAGGCGAGCCGGGACCGGGCGAGGTGCGCATCCGGGTGGACGCGATCGGGATCAACCGGGCCGAGGCGCTGTTCCGGCGCGACCAGTACATCGAGCCGGTCAAGCAACTGCCCGCCAGGCTCGGCGCCGAGGCCGCCGGCGTGATCGAGGCGGTCGGCCCGGAGGTGGCCGGGTTCGCGGAGGGGCAGGCGGTCAGTGTCGTGCCGGCCTTCTCGCAGAACGACTACGGCATGTACGCCGAGCGGGCGATCGCGCCGGCGACCGCGCTCCTGCCCCGTCCCGACGGGGTGGACGCGGTGTCCGGCGCGGCGGTGTGGATGCCCTACCTCACGGCCTACGGCGCGCTGGTGGAGGTGGGCGGGATGCGGGCGGGCGACGTGGTGGTGCTGAACGCGGCCTCCAGCAGCGTCGGACTGGCCGCGATCCACACCGCCAACCGCGTGGGCGCCACGCCGATCGCCGTCACCCGCACCCGCGCCAAGAGGCAGCGGCTGATCGAGGAGGGCGCGGCCGAGGTGATCGTCTCGCAGGAGGAGGACGTGGCGGGACGAGTGCTGACGCTGACCGGCGGCAGGGGCGCCGAGTACGTCTTCGACGCCGTCGCGGGACCTGGCGTGATGGAACTGGCCCGAGCCGTGGCCGCCGGCGGGACTCTGTTCCTGTACGGCGCGCTGAGCGGGCAGCCGACGCCCTATCCGGCGTTCGACCTGGGGATGCCCGCGCTGAACATGCGGACGTACACGGTGTTGGAGACCACCAAGGCCCCAGAGCGGATCCGCCGCGCTGCGGAGTTCGTCGCCTCGGGCCTGCGTACCGGGGCCTTCCGCCCGATGGTGGATCGCCTGTTCCCGCTGGAGGAGATCGTGCAGGCACACCGGCACATGGAGTCCAACACCCAGTTCGGCAAGATCGTGGTCACCGTGGCCCACTGACGACGGCGCGGAGACGGTGTCCTCGGAGGAGTCATCGCGGGCCCGGTGACGCGCAGCCGTCCGCGACTGACGCGGTCCGGGCTGATGGTGGCTACAGGGACCGCCCGGTCGCGTACTGATAAGAGGCCGCGACGACGCTCTTGGCCGCCTCAAGCTCCTGCTCCGTCCGCGGCCCGTACAGCATCACCACGTTGATGGTGGGTGAGTACAGGGGATGCCGCTCACCCCAGCCCTTGGCGATGAGCTCTCGCTGGTCCTCCTGAGACAGGGCCAGGTGCAGGCTGCCGTCGATGTGGATGTGCGCGAACTCGGCGACCAGACGGGGCGGCAGGAGCACCGCTCCCTCCGGTGGCTGTGCGTCGTCGTTCAGGAAGAAGGCGACGGAGCGGGGCTCGGCGATCTCGCTGGGCCTGACCTCGGTGGCGGGAAGCTCGCTGCTCATCCACTGCTTCAACTGCTCGCGGAGCTCTCCGGGGCTGTTCTGGCTGAGCTGGACGTGTGGCACGGACGGGCCGGTACGGGGCCGGTCACCGGCACGGGTGGGAAGCGACAGCATGATGGACTCCTCACATACGGTTCGGTGGGGATGTTCAGAAAGCGATGGCCTGACCTCGCGGATGCTCAGCTGATCCACGCGGGCGACAGGAGGGCTCCTCAGAGCGGAAACCGGACTGATGCCAGCTTGCCCGCCGGCGGCCGTCGCCCTCACCGCCCGTTCGGGCGGCATCCACTGCCCGAACGGACAGCGCCCCTGCCCGCCCGGGGCGCCTACCATCTCGCACATGGAGCTTCCGGACCCGCGTACCGTGCTGGCCGCCACCGCGTCCGTGCTGCAAGCGCCGATCGGCGCCATGCTGGAACCCCTGTCACGGGCACTGGCGGAATTCCTGCCCCACCGGGGGGTGGCCATGCTCACCGGCGACTGCGCTCGGCATCCGATGAGGGCCTACGGCGACAGCGCGATCACCGAGAAGATCACCAGCGCGGAGCTGGCCCGCGTGGGTGGCACTGTCGGCGTGGGCAAGCCGTGGTACAGCAGGGCGCGCCTGGCGGGGGAGGACCTGCCGGCGCTCGCCGTGGCCTCCCGCCCGGCCGGGGCGTCCGGCGCCCTGCTCGTGGTGGTGACGTCCGGCGAGCCCACCGACCCGGTATGCGATCTGGTGCAGCGGCTGTGGGACCTCGTCGCGATGCAGCTGACGCAGCGGGCCGGGAACCTGCCGCCCGCCGACCTCAACGGCAACCGGCTGGCCGCCGGAGAACGAGCCCGCGCCATAGCCGAGCTCACCAGCGCCCACGCCGCCACGTTGCAGTCCCTGCTCAGCACGTTGCGCAGCCGCACACTCGACGACGCCGCCGCTCGGCGCACCGCCACCGACCTGGCGGTGTCGGCGCTGATCGAGCTGCGTGCCGCCGCCGACCTCGACTCCTCGCTGAGCGAGGAGCCTGCCGGGACGGCCTTCGACAGCCTGGCCGACAAGCTGGCGCCGCTGACCCGCTACAGCCAGGTATCGCTGGAACTGGCCGGCCCGCCCGACCGCGACCGCGTCCTGCCTGGAGATATCGCCAACACCGCCCAAACCCTGGTGCGGGGCGCCGTGGTGGTCATGCTCGACCATGACGGCCTGACCAGGATCCGCGTGACCTGGGAAACGTCGGAGTCCGAGCTCCGCCTCCTCGTCCGCGACGACGGCCCAGGCACGCTGACCGCCCAGGCCCTGCCCATGCGCCGCCTGGCCGAGCTGGCCGGGGCCGTGGGCGGCAGCCTCTCCCTCGACGCCGTCCCGGGCTGGGGCACCACGGTAGGCGCGGCGCTGCCGCTCGGGCCGCCCGCGCCCGCGGCCCCCGACGCCGCGCTGGCCGGGCTCAAGCCGCGTGAGCTGGAAGTGCTCGAACGGCTGGCGCGCGGCCTGCGCAACCGGCAGATCGCCGAAGACCTGCTGATCAGCGAGCACACGGTGAAGTTCCACGTGGCCAACATCCTGGACAAGCTGGGGGTGGGTACGCGTACCGAGGCCGCGGCCCTCGCGCACGCCTCCGGGCTGGCCACGCTCGCCTGACCGCGGCTCGCCCGCCAGCGCAGGCGGCACGCGTTTGCCGACTGTACCTACTAGTATGTACGATCGTGGTCATGGACACGAGGGAACGACTCATCGAGAGCGCCCGTGAGCTGCTGTGGGAGCGCGGCTACGTGGGCACGAGCCCGAAGGCGATCCAGGAGCGATCCGGAGCAGGCCAAGGCAGCATGTACCACCACTTCCGCGGCAAGCCCGACCTGGCGCTCGCCGCGATCAGTCGCAGCGCCGAAGAGCTGAGAGGCAGGGCGGAGGCCGCGTTCACCCTTCCGGGAACCGTGGTCGAGCGGGTCGCCGCCTACCTGCGCCGGGAACGGGACACCCTGAAGGGCTGCCCGGTCGGCCGGCTCACCCAGGACCCGGACGTGATGGCAGACCCGGAACTACGCAGGCCGGTCGAGGAGACCTTCGCCTGGCTCACCGACCGGCTGGCGGGGCTGCTGGCGGAGGGGCGCGCGAACGGTGAGCTTGACGCCGGGCTCGACCCTGCGGCCACGGCCGCCGCGCTGGTCGCGGTGCTGCAGGGCGGCTACGTGCTGGCCCGCGCCGCCGGCTCGGCCGAGGCGTACGCGCGGGCCGTCGACGGCGCCCTCGGCCTGCTCGCCGGCCACGTCCGCTGAGACATCACCGAGGGCACCGGCCGCGCACGACGCAAGAACGGCGTGGTGAGCCTGCGTCGGCCGACGGACGGCGACCTTCACTACCTGCCATCTGGTCACGAGCCAACTGCTCTGAGAGGAGAACCACTGACATGCCATTTGTTCGTATTGACGCGTTGCGGGCCGACAGCGATCGGCTCGACGCGCTCGGCCGCGCCGTGCACGACGCCTTGGTCGAGACGATCGGCGTTCCGGACGACGACCGGTTCCAGGTACTGGTCAGTCACGACGGCGCCACCAGCACGCTGCGCTACGACGACTTCCTCGGCGTGCACCGCGACGACGGCATCGTGTACATCGCGATCACGATGCGCTCCGGTCGCACGCCCGCGCAGAAGCAGGCGCTGTACCGGCGGATCGCCGAACTCGCCCACGAGTACGCGGGGACCGAGCCACGGAACGTGTTCGTCACCCTGACCGAGAACGAGTCGATCGACTGGTCCTTCGGCAACGGGGTGGCGCAGTACGTCCCTGCGTCCGATGCGGCGGCGGTCGCCAGGAACTAGCGCGACGGACTACCTGGTGCTCGACGCCGTCCGGGCCCGGCGCGACCTGCTCAGCGCGACGGTCGCGCGGCTCCGCACCGGCACTCTCGTCACCCGTTGACCACCGTCACGGGTTCGGGGGCAGCAGGGTTTGGGTGAGGGCGTCCAGGTCGGCGAGGCGGGTCGCGGGGCTGAGGCGGGAGGCGGTGGCGACGAGAACGAGCTCCGTGACGGCGATCTCGTGGGTGAGCGGGGCGATCGGGCCGGCGGCTTCGCGGGGGAGCCGGACCAGGACCTCGGCCTCCTCCGCGAGGGGAGACTGCCAGGCGTCCGTGACCAGGACGAGGCGGGCGCCACGGGAGCGCGCCGCGCGGACGAAACGGGCGGTTCCGGGGGAGTAGCGGCGGAAGTCGTAGGCGACCACCACGTCCGAGGGGCCCAGGTCGAGCAGGGTGCGGGCGCGAGCCGCCGGGGACTCCGGCACGCGGTGGACCCCGGGACGCAGGCCCGCGAGCTGGCGGACCAGGTACTCGGCGGCGAGCTCGCTCAGCGGGCCGCCCAGCGCCCAGACCCCGCCGGCCTCGGCGAGCCGGGTCGCGACCTCCGTGAGCAGCGGCTCGGTCACGGCGGCGAGGGCGCTCTGGAGGCCGGACCGCAGTTCCTCGGCCGCCCGGTGAGGATCGGGCGGCTGGGTGACGAACTCACGGAGCCGTGACCGGTCCTGCTCGCGGGCGGTGGCCCGAACCGCGTCCTGGAAGTCGGCGAAACCGGCGAAGCCCAGCCGATCGACCAGACGTGAAGCGGTCGGCGGGCTGACTCCGGCGCGGTCGGCGAGGGCGCGCAGCGAGCCGAGTGCCGCGAACGGATAGTCGTCCAGCAGCACCCGGACGATCGCCCGCTCGCCTGGCGGCAGCTCGGCGTAGACCTCGCCGAGGCGGGTCTCGAGAGGGTCCATGTTGACGAATGTTACACGAAGCCTCGATTGACGTATTGCGTGAAACGAATGTTATGGTCCGGGATATGAGCACCTGGCATGGTCTGATCAACAGCGGCTACCGGCGCTGGCTCCCGGTCACTGACGACACCCCGGCCGTCTCCCTCCACGAGGGCAACACCCCGCTGCTCCGCTCGGCGCACCTGTCCGCGCTGACCGGCTGCGAGGTCTGGCTGAAAGTGGAGGGCGCCAACCCCACCGGGTCGTTCAAGGACCGCGGGATGACCGTGGCGGTCAGCAGGGCGGCCGAGGCCGGAGCCGAGACCGTCATCTGCGCCTCGACCGGCAACACCAGCGCCTCGGCCGCCGCCTACGCCGCGCGGGCCGGGCTCGCGGCCGCCGTACTGGTGCCGAAGGGCGCCGTCGCGCTCGGCAAGCTCGGCCAGGCCGTACGGTACGGCGCGCAGATCGTCGAGGTGGGCGGAACCTTCGACGACTGCCTGCGGATCGCCCGCGACCTGGCCGCGCACCACCCCGTCGCGCTCGTCAACTCCGTCGGCAACGAGCTGCGGCTCGCCGGGCAGCGGACCGTCGCCTACGAGATCGTGGACGCCCTCGGCGACGCACCGGACATCCACTGCCTGCCCGTGGGCAACGGCGGGAACATCACCGCCACCTGGCGCGGCTACCAGACCTACATCGCCGAGAACCTCGCCACCCACCTGCCGCGCATGTGGGGCTTCCAGGCCGCCGGGGCGGCGCCGCTCGTGCGCGGCGAGCCCGTCGCCGAGCCCGAGACCGCGGCGAGCGCCATCCGCGTCGGCAACCCGGCCACCTGGGACGGCTCCGTCACCGCCCGCGACGAGTCCGGGGGGCTGATCGCCGCGGTGACCGACGAGCAGATCTTCGACGCCTACCGCATGGTCGCCCGCCACGACGGCGTCTTCGCCGAACCCGCCTCGGCCGCCGGCATCGCGGGCTTGCTCGACCGGCACCGCAACGGCCACCTCGCCCCCGGCCAGCAGATCGTCATCACCCTCAGCGGCGACGGCCTGAAGGATCCCGACGCCTCCCTCCGCGACGGCTACACCTCGACACAAACCTCGACCGCCACCGCCGACGTCGCCCGCGCCCTGCGCCTGGCCGCCTAAGCAGCCCTCGAGGGGCATCGGAACGGCCGGTGGCGGTGAGGAGCTGGCGGTTCGGGACGCGGCCGGTGAGCGGCGTCTCCCTGTCAGCCTGCCTGGAACGCCTCGGCGACAGCCAGGCTGTCCTCGTACATGTGATGCCGGGTGAGCATGCCGTCTTCGACGGTGAGGCGCAGCGCGAAGGTCATGGTGAAGCGCTCGCCGGTGGCCTTCACCTGCTGGGAACTCGTCCCGAACAGCACGGCGTCCGGTCCGTCGACCAGGATGTCGTCGATCGAGACGTGGCCCTCGGCGGGCACGCAGTGCCCGCCGAACGCGCGGAAGTGGTCGGCGACGTCGGCGCGGGTGGACCGCGGGCGGATCCACGGCACCGCGGGGTGCTCGTCGACGGGCCAGTCCACTCGCCAGTCGACCTGCGGCGCGTACAGCGCGGCGATCCGCTCGGGGTCGCCCTCGCGGGTCAGGCGCAGGAACTCCTCGACGACGGCCCGCGTCCCCGGACGGCCGCCCTTGGCCACTCCGGGAAGCGGCGGGTCGCCGAACTGGTAGTCCTGCAGGATGCGCCCGTCGTCGTCGAGCCTGGCGAAGACGAAGCCGGTCCAGGCGATGTCACCACCGGCGGCGGGGACCATGTAAGTGGTGAAACGGACGGCGTCATGATGGCCGACGGCGTCGCCGGCGGCGCGGAAGACGAACCCGCCCTGCCTCACCAGCTGCTCGTACGCCTGAGCGATCCGGGCCTCGATGGCCTGGCGCCCGCGGTGCTCGGTGGAGTCGGTGAACTCCACGCCGTCCTCGGACCACAGCTCGGCGATCGTCTCGCGGCGGACCTCGGAGTCCGGCTCGTTCCACACGGCCGTATAGCGGTCAACGAACTTCTCAACATCGAAATCGCGCTTCATGCCCCGGACGCTAACGGCCCTTCACTGCCATCTGATGTCAGTGTTGGGGGAAAGATTCACTCCGCCGCCGTTGCGGGGCATCGACGGCGTCACGGCCTTGATGCCGAGGAACGTGCCGGCTACGGCCCGGCGTCGGTTGCTAACCGGGGACGTCCCCAGTAGTCTCCCGATCTATCCGGGGAGATCCCCGGATAAGCCGCGAGAGGAATCCGATGACACTCAGCGCTGAGGACCGCACGGCCATCACGGAGCTCATCCACATGCACGGGCACCTGTTCGACAGCGGCGCACTCGACCGCCTGGACGAGCTGTTCACCCCCGACGTCGTCTACGACGTCACGGGGCTCGGTGCCGGTTCACTCCAAGGGCTGGCGGCCCTCCGGGACGCCACGCGCGCGCTCGGCGCGGCCAATCCCGTCGGTCACCACGTCACGAACATCGTCCTCACGGAGGTCACCGACCACCAGGTACGCGCCCTTTCCAAGGGCATCGGCGTCAAGGCGGACGGCAGCTGCGGAAGCGTCACCTACGAGGACACGATCGACCGCGGCGACCAGGGCTGGCGCATCAGCCACCGCAGCGTCCTCGCCCCTGGCGCTCCTCTGAACGCCCGCTGGCGCGCGCCTTCCGGCGAGGAAGGCGCGCGTGGCGGCCGTTAACGGAGCGAGGACGGGACTCCGGAGGTGTCGCCGAGCCCGACGAGGTACTTCGCGTACTCCTTGACCGTGTCCATGGTGACCAGCTTGCCTTCGAGCACCTCGTCGGCCTGCACCTTCCTCCCGGCGAGGATGTCACCGGCGAGCGAGACCACCTTCTGGCCCAGCGCGTAGGGCGACTCGGCGTTCGTCGCGTACATCTCCCCGTTCGCGACGGCGGCGAGGGCGTCCGTGATGCCGTCGTTGCCGACCAGCTGCACCTTGCCCACGAGGTTGCGGGCCTTCAGCGCGGACAGCACGCCCATGGCCATCTCGTCGTTGGCGGCGTAGACGCCGTCGATGTCGGGGTTGAGGAGCGTCTGAGTCGTCATGATCTGACGGATGAGGAGTAGGAGCGGCTGGCGCTGCTCTGGACCTGGCCACCCTGTACCGCAACCTGGTCAAGGAACGCATGGCCATGCGCGACCCGGTCACCCGGTCAGTCATGGTCAAGGGCGGCGACTGGGCCTACGGCTGCCAGCTGGTCGACGAGGCCTTCGCGCTGCTGCCCGGCCTGGTCGCCGCCGGCCGCAAGACCATCGAGGTCCGGGTGCAGTATCCGAACCTGCGCAATCTCAAGGCCGGTGATCACATCCGGTTCGTGTGCGGTCGCGACGACACCCTCACCCGGGTCAAGCGGGTGAGCTCGTTCGAGGAGATGCTCGACGCCGAAGGCGCCGCCAACGTCAATCCCGACAGCCCTCGCGAGCAGCGACTGGCCAACATCCGCCGCATCTACGGCCCCCGAGAAGGAAGCGCTCGGTGTGCTGGCCATCGAGATCGAACTCCTCCAGCCCGCCACCGCATAACCCCGGCACACCCCCGGAACGGGTCACGGCCCGCGCACCGCGTGGGCCCTGACCGTGTCCAGAGGGTGTGCCCAGGGGTGGCTGTGGCCTCAGTTGTCACGGACCGGCGGGGAAATGCCGGTCCAGGACGTCGGCCCACTCCGGCAGCGGGACGAACCCGCCGTGACCGTAGAACCGGCGCGTCTGCAGGGCGACCAACTCGGCCAGCGCCGCGGCGAACCGCCGGCCTGTCCGTCGGTCAACGCCTGCACGGCGGCCTGGAAGCGAGCGTGCGCGTCGGGGAACGAGGTGTGGCGTTCGAGCGGATCGGGCGGGTCGGGCATAGTGGCCTCATGAAGTATGTGTTGCTGATCTGTGACGATGAGAAGGTGTCGCCGACCATGGAGGAGATCGCGGCGGACCCGGCGCATCAGGCGTATGGGGCGGAGGTGGATCGGCGGGGAGCCATTCTCGGTGGTGCGCGGTTGCGTCCGGTGGCGGATGCGACGACGGTCCGTGTCCGTGATGGGGAGACGCTGGTGTCCGATGGTCCGTTCGCGGAGACGAAGGACTTCATCGGCGGTATTGACATCATCGAGTGCGTCGATCTGGACGAGGCGATCGCGATCGCGGCACGGCACCCCTACGCGAGCCGGGGTTGTGTCGAGGTCCGCCCCGTCTGGGAATGACCGCGCCGGAGGCGGTTCGTGCCGCGGTCGATGCGGCGTATCGGGACGAGTGGGGCCAAGTGGTCGCCACGCTGATCGGGCTGACCGGGGACTGGGACCTGGCGGAGGACTGCGCGCAGGACGCGTTCGCCGCCGCGTTGGCGACATGGGCGCGCGATGGCGTTCCGGCTCGTCCGGGTGCGTGGCTGACGACGACGGCACGTCACCGGGCGACCGATCGGCTGCGGCGGGACGCAACGGGGGCGGCGAAGTTGCGGCAGCTTGCTGTGCTGGAGCGGGATCCGATCGAGCCGTCGGCTGAGGAGATTCCGGACGACCGGTTGCGGTTGATCTTCACGTGCTGCCATCCCGCGCTGCCGTTCCCTGCCCGGGTCGCCCTGACGCTACGGACGCTGGCGGGGCTGAGCACGGGTGAGATCGCCAAGGCGTTCCTGACCGCCGAACCGACGATGGCGCAACGCCTGGTGCGCGCCAAGCGCAAGATCGTCGAGGCCGGGATACCGTACCGGGTTCCACCGGCGGAGCTCCTGCCGCACCGGCTGACAGCTGTCCTCGCGGTGCTGTACCTGATCTTCAACGAGGGCTACGACGAAGTAGACGGGCGCAGGGCACTGGCCGCTGAGGGGATCCACCTCGCCCGGACGCTGGTCCGTCTGACGCCGACCGAGCCTGAGGCGCGCGGCCTGTTGGCGTTGATGCTGCTGCTCGAGGCCCGCCGCGCGAATCGCACCGACGACGGCGTGCTGGTCACGTTGGAGAACCAGGACCGATCCCAGTGGGATCGCGCGCTGATCGCCGAAGGCCTTACGACGCTTGACCAAGCGTTGGCCGTGCGGCGCTCCGGGCCGTATCAGGTGCAGGCCGCGATTGCCGCCTGTCACGCCACAGCGCCCGACGCCGCGGCTACCGACTGGCCGCAGATCGCCGCCCTCTATGCGGAGCTCATGCGGTTGGCGCCATCTCCTGTGGTGGACCTCAACCGCGCCGTGGCGATCGCGATGGCCGACGGCATCCCCGCCGGACTCGCCCTCGTCGACGATCTCACCGAGTCCGGCGAGCTCGATGGCTACTACCTGCTGCCCGCGACACGGGCCGATCTTCTCCGCCGGAACGGCCGCCTCGCCGAGGCCGCGACGTCCTACGAGGAGGCGCTGAAACTGGCGCCGACCGACGCCGAACGTCGCTATCTGACGGGTCGTCTTTCCGAGCTCTGACCAGCACAAAGGCCATCGCGTCCGAATTTTTCGAAGTTTCTTCCCGGTCGATGTCGATCCCGGGCGGCCTCCTTCGTCGGTGGGGCGAAACCACCCAAGAGAGAGGCAAGGACGATGTCGGACACCGAGTACCTGACCGCCACCATGACCGTCGACCGGACGCCGGAGCAGGTCTTCGAGGCCATTACCCACGTCCGCGGCTGGTGGAGCGAGAACCTCATCGGCCACTCTGCCGCCCTGCACGACGAGTTCGTCTTCACCGACGACAGCGAATACCCCGGTGAGACCGTCCGAGCCAAGAAGGGCCTCCGTTTCGCCCGGTTCCAGATCATCGAGTTCGTGCCCGGCCGACGGGCGGTCTGGCACGTCGTGGACTCCGACTTCATCGACGACCGTGACGAGTGGACCGACACCAACGTCATCTTCGACATCACCACCGACGCGCAGGGCACGACGCTGCATTTCACGCACGAAGGCCTCACCGCGGCGGAATCCGCCTGCTTCGAAGCGTGCTCGCGCGCCTGGACCTTCTTCATCACCAAGAGCCTGCCGCAGCTGCTCACCACCGGCGCCGGCCAGCCCATTGCGAGCTACCGCCGGTGAACCGCCGCGAGCTGAAAGGACACCGAACCCATGTCTGACACGCAAAGCCCCGTGGAAACCGCCGCTAGTCCGCTGACCTCCACGCACCAGCAGAAGCCAGGCCCTCGCCAACGGCTCGTGCTGGTACTGGCGTGCGCCGCCATGGCGATGGTGGGCCTCGACATCGCCATCGTGAACGTGGCCCTGCCCTCGATCCAGCGAGACCTCAGAATCAGCCAAGGCGGTTTGCAGTGGGTTGTCGTCGCCTACGGCCTCCTGCTCGGCGGATTCCTCCTCGTCGGTGGCCGGATGACCGACCGGCTGGGACGACGCAGCATCTTGCTTGCCGGCCTTGGCTTGTTCACCGCCGCGTCGCTGGTGGCGGGCGTGGCACAGCACAGCGGCGTGCTGATCGCGGCCCGTGGGCTCCAGGGGTTGGGCGGTGCACTCATCGCACCGGCAGTCTTGTCGCTGCTGGCTGTCACCTTCCGTGAAGGACGGGAACGCAATCGGGCTCTCGGCATCGTCGGAGCCGTCGGCGGAGTAGCCGGAACGGTGGGCGTTGTCGCAAGCGGTCTCATTGCCGCTGGTCCGGGCTGGCGGTGGGCGTTCTTCATCAACGTTCCCGCCGGCCTCGCGCTCATCGCACTCGCCATCACCTGCCTTGCGGCCGATGAGCCCCGTGGCCGTTCCGGGCGGCTCGACGTCGCAGCGGCCAGCACGGTGACCGGCGGACTGCTGACATTCGTCTACGCACTCCACCATGCCTCCACCCACGGATGGACCTCCGCCGGCACACTGGCGTGGTTCATCGCGGCCGGCGTGCTGATGGCCGTGTTCGTGTGGTCAGAGAAGCGTTCACCAGCCCCGCTCGTGCCGGCCAGGGCGCTGAAGAACCGCACGCTCGTCGCGGCGAACCTCACCGCGCTGCTCGCATTCGGCGCGTTCTTCTCGTTCATCTTCCTCGGATCGCTGCTGATGCAGCAGAAACTCGGCTACTCAGCAGCGCGAACAGGTCTGGCGTGGCTGGCCACGACAACGACCGGGTTCGGGGTCGCGTGGGCCGTCGGCCGCCTCGCAGCCGCCGTGGGCGTCCGGCGCCTCCTGGTAACCGGCCTGACGCTGGTGACCGTCGGAGTGGTGTGGCTTACTCGGGTCCCCGCCGACGCTGTCTACCTCACCGACCTGCTTCCGGCGTTCCTGGTCGCCGGACTCGGCTTCGGGGTCTGCGGGCCCTCGCTCCAGATCGGCGCGCTGTCCGGTGTCACCGAATCGGAATCAGGACTCGCATCGGGCTTGCTCGAGACAATGCGCGAGATCGGCGGCGCGGCAGGCGTCGCCGCCGTATCAACAGTCCTCGTAGCCGGAACCGGCCTCGACGGCTTCCACACCGCATTCGCCGCCATCGGTATCCTCGCCGGTCTCGGAGCCATCGTCGCAGCAACCGGCTTCCGGCGCGGCACCTAACCGGTTGCCGCCCCGGCCTGCGCCCGCACACGCTGGGGACGGGGACGGCCACCGCGTGATCATCATTGTTTATGAAGCGAAGATCGTGCGATGGCCGTGCAGGCCAGCGTAGTCCCTGGCCGGTGGCAGATGATGTTCGAGGACCTGGTCGGCCGGATGGCCTGCAGGTTCGTGCGGGTGGAGCCGCGCCGCCGGATGCGGGCGTTGTTGGAGGGGTTGCTGGCCGAGCTGCCGCGCAAGAACTGCTGGACGCTGGCCGAGCACGTCGGCCAGGCCACTCCGTACGGGATGCAGCATCTGCTGTCACGCGCTGTATGGGACGCCGACCTGTGCAGCGCCAGTACACCGGCACGGCCGGACGCATCGAGAACAGCCAGGTCGCGGTGTTCCTGGCCTACGCCACCGACGCCGGGCACGCGTTCATCGATCGCGAGCTCTATCTGCCCAAGGTCTGGGCTACCGACCCGGGTCGGCGGGCCGCAACCGGGGAAACCCACCGGGAGTAATCACGGCAGGGCGCCCCGGTCCGACCCGACACAGCAGTCACCCGTAAAGGCTGCGTCAGTGCCAAAGCCGCTGACAAGACGTGGCGGTGATTACAGAGAGCTACTTTGGGGCTGGTCGCGCGGACCCGAGTGGGGGCCCTCGTGTGCGGGTGGTACTGAAACCGTTGTCAGTTGCGGCGTGCCATAGCTGCGAGATCAGGGCGGGGCGGCGTGGTCAGCTTCGCGGGCGCAGGGCGTCCAGGAGGATCTCGGTCATCCGGCCCGCGGGGCGGCCGCCCTCGCGGACGCGGCGCTCCATCGTGAGCGCGCCCGACAGCACGGCCCGCAGGTCGAAGAGGTCGATGTCGGCACGGACGGTGCCGGCGCGCTGAGCGGCGGCGAGGACGGCGTCGAAAGCGTCCCAGATGTCGCCTTCGGCGCCGTGCGGCTTGACGGGTGTCCCCGCGGTCTCCAGCGCGTCGCACAGCGCCTTGTTGAGCATCGCCTGCTCGACCACGCGAGCCAGGAACGCGTGGAACGCCTGGCCGGGCTGCTCGGTTTCCGCCAGCGCGCGGGCGTCCTCGGTGAGTCGCCGGATCCGGTCATGGATCACCGCCTCGAACAGCGCCTCCTTGGTCGGGAAATGCCGGTAGACCGTTCCGGCGCCGACGCCTGCCCGGCGGGCGATCTCATCCAGCGGCACCGCCATGCCTTCCGCCGAGAACGCCGCCTCGGCGGCTTCGAGCACGCGGGCACGGTTGCGGCGGGCGTCCGCGCGCAGGGGCTTGTCCGGCGTCGTCGTTTCCGCCATCGAAGGGGTTCCTCTCAACCGGGTAGACAAACGGGGCGCGCGTTCCGTATCGTCTGCTGCGCGCCCCGAAACGGGGCCTGCGTTCCGATTCTATCGCCCTTCTCTTCTGCGGAGTTCGCCATGTCCACCCAGCTCCACCCCGTTATCGCGCGCCTGCGTCAAGCCCTGATGAGCCTGGACGCCGACGCCTTCACCGACGTGTTCGCCGACGACGCCGTCTACGAGCTACGGTTCGGCCTGCCCGGGCGGCGGCGCCGGTTCGAGGGCGCGCAGGCCATCCGCGAGCACATGACGCAGGGCACCTCCGGCGGGATCGCGCAACTGCTGAGCTTCGACGACGTCCGCACCACCGTGTATGCGACCACCGATCCGGAGACGGTCGTCGTCGAGTTCGAGCCCGTGGGAAGCGTGCGCACCAGCGGCGCGCGGTTCCGGTTCGCCTCCTCCCTCGGCGTGATCCGCGTACGCGACGGCGCCGTGGTCTCCTACCTCGACTATCCCAACCCTCTGGACGCCGCCGAAGCCGCCGGCATGCTGCCCGAACTGGGAGCCATGCTCGCCGCCGCCGGCCCCGAGCCGGGCGGCCCCAGCGCCAAGCAGGTCGCCGCGCAACTGATCGAAGCCGGGGCGGCCAACGACCACGACACCCTCGTCGGGCTGTACGCACCGGACGTCGTCATCGAGATCCCGTTCGCCCCGCCGGGGGTGCCCACCCGCGCGACCGGCCGCGATCATCTGCGCGCCAGGCTGGAGGCGGTGGCAGGAGCGTGGCGATTCGACCGCGCAGACGCGATCGACCTACGGGAGACGGCCGACCCGGACGTGGTGGTCGCCGAGTACACCCTGCACGGCTCCGTCACCGCCACCGGAACACGGTTCTCCCTCACCTACGTCGTGATCATCACCGTCCGGGACGGGCTCATCGTGCACTCGCGCGACTACGGCAACCCCCTTGCCGCCGCCGAGTTGCTGCGGGAGGTGCCTGGCCTTCGCCACGGCGAGTGACAACCGCGCCGCTCCGGCACTGGGCCTGCGGCTGTGGGATAATGCCCATGTCAGGTGGTCTTTGGCAGGTTCCCCCGCTGATCGGGTGAGGGAGAGCCGACATGGACATCACGCCGCAGGCAGTGGTCATTCCCAAGGAGACCGACCACCTCGAACAGGGCAAGTACGGCCCCGTCTTTCCCAGGACCCCGGCCTGCTACGGGTTCACCATCATCGCCAAGGTCAAGCCCGGCCGGGCCGAGGCGATCCGCACCTACGGCAACGCGCTGGCCAAGGCGCTGGAAGCCGACCCGCATCTGCTCGCACCGCTGAAACTGCACTACCTGCGCTGGGTGCTCTTCGATGACGACACCCGGTTCATGTACCAGGGGATCTTCGACACCGACTTCGACAAGTACACCGAAGACGCCATCGCCCTGTTCAGCAAGGCGGGGGTGAACACGGCCTTCGAGAACCTCGAAGGGTTCCCCGAGGACTGGAAGACCAACCCCGAGGCGTTCATCAGGTTCGTCCGCGAGCACCACTGCCCGAGCTTCATCGAGTACGGCGAGTATCCGTACGTCACCGCCGACGAGGTCAAGAAGGCGCTGAAGATCAAGAACGCCCTGTCGGAGATGCTCGACCAGATGCAGTGAGTCAACAGGGTGTCCCGCTGTCGATCGGAGGCGAGATGAGCGAGTTCAGGACCGCCCGCACCTACAACCAGAATCACGTGCCGCGCGCGTACACCCCCGGGCGGCGGCGGGTGAGCATCTACGTCTCATGGAGCTTTCCGGCCGAGGCGGGCAGGAACCCGGCCGAGCTCGACAACCGCTTCTCCACGATGACCGAGGTCCGGCGGGTGAACTGGCCCGCCTACGAAGAGCCCCGGTGGTCTGACCCGCTGCAGTTCCAGCAGGGCATCGCCGGATCGCTGGAGTTGTTCTTCTGGGGCTGGGTGCTGTTCCAGCAGTTCGTCGAGGAGACCACCGGCCACCCCGTGCCGGTGTACCAGCGCATCGACCAGGCCGGTTTCCGTACCGTGCTGGACGAGCGGGTGCTGGCCGACACCGACACCCTGCTGGTGTTCGGGCTGGACCACATGGTCACCGGGCAGGAGGCCGAGCCTGAGGAGATCGAGGCGCTGCGGCACTTCCTCACCCGCGAGGAGACCTGCCTGGTGCTGGGGCCGCACCACGACGTGGGGGCGTCGGACGACCTGGCCGTGCGCGAGGCGGAGTATCGCCACCACGGCGACCCGCTGGTGCCTCGCCAGCAACGCTTCGCCCGTTACGTCCGAGGCCTGATGCGCGGGCTGGGCGTGCCGGTCGAGAACCGCTACGGGCTGCGGCCCGCAGTGCGGGAAGCCGGCAAGATCGCGCCGCTGTCCATCACCAAGGATCTGGACACCAAAGGGTGGCTGGACGGCGTGACCAACTTCAACTTCCACATGCACCTGCCGCACTACGCCCTGACGAGCGACCACCCGGACGGCATCCACGTGCTGGGCAGGCAGCCGATCGACCTGTCCAGGCCACCGCACCCCTTCACCGAGGCCGGCAACACGGAGTTCAACATGTTCCTGTGGATGCCCCCCACCGGGGAGCGGGCCGGTGACGTGCTCCTGGCCGACTCGACGATCTTCAGCACGCTGTTCGGCGGCGACGAGAGCCTGCGCGCCTTCTGGAGAAACATCGCCTCGGCGAAGTAGCACCCCGGGGAGGGGAGTCCGTGACCGCACCAACGCACGTCGCGCTCGAACTCGACGACATCCAGCGCGGGGTCCTCAGCCCGCGGCCCACCCCGTACGCGGCGACCTACATCCTGTTCCGGATCGACGACCGCGCGCACGGGCGGGAGCTGATGCGGCGCGTGCGCGCGGCGGTGACCTCGGCCGCCGACACGGTGAACCCTCTGGGCGAGACCTGGGTGAGCGTCGCGCTCACCTTCCACGGCCTCAAGGCGCTGGGGGTACCGCCGCAGGCGCTGGAGACGTTCGCCTGGGAGTTCCGGCAGGGGATGGCCGCCCGGGCGACGGCGCTGGGCGACGTCGGCGAGAGCGGCCCCGAGCACTGGGAGGCGCCGCTGGGCACGTCCGACGTGCACGTGGTGCTGGTGGCGGTCGCACCGGACAGCGCCCGGCTGGAAGCGGCCGTCGACCGTGCCCGCCCGGCCTATCACCGCCTTTCCGGCGTGACCGCGATCTGGCGGCAGAACTGCCACGCGCTGCCCACCGAGGCCGAGCCGTTCGGCTACCGTGACGGCATCAGCCACCCGGCCGTCGAAGGCAGCGGCTTCGCCGGATCCAACCCGCTGGCGCCGCCGCTCAAGGCCGGGGAGTTCGTGCTCGGCTACCCCGACGAGCTCGGCGGCGTCCAGACCCCGCAGCCCGACATTCTCGGGCGCAACGGCACCTACGTGGCCTTCCGCAAACTCCACCAACGTGTCGCCGCCTTCCGGCAGTACCTGAGGGACAACTCCACCGGCCCGGAGGACGAGGAACTGCTGGCCGCGAAGCTCATGGGACGCTGGCGCAGCGGCGCGCCGCTGGCACTCAGCCCGTCGTGCGACGACCCCGGCCTCGGCGCCGACCCTCGCCGCAACAACGCCTTCCTGTACGAGCGCGACGACCCGGCGGGATTCGTCACTCCCGGCGGCTGTCACATCCGCCGAGGCAATCCGCGCGACGCGGCAGTGGCGGGCGAGCCGAGGCTGCACCGGATGATCAGACGCGGCACCGCCTACGGCCCGCCGCTGCCCGAGGGGGTCCTGGAGGACGACGGGGCCGACCGCGGGCTGATGTTCACCTTCATCGGGGCGCATCTGGGGCGGCAGTTCGAGTTCGTCCAGTCCGAATGGATGAACGACGGCGTCTTCTTCGGCGCGGCCGGCACCCGAGACCCCATCGTCGGCGCCAACGACGGCTCCGGCGACTTCACCGTCCCCCGAAGGCCGCTGCGGCGCCGCCTGCGGGCGCTGCCGCGGTTCGTCGTCACCCGCGGCGGAGAGTACTGCTTCATGCCCGGGCTCAACGCCCTGAGCTGGCTGGGCGATCTCAAGGACTGAAACCACCTGAGACCGGGGTGGAGGGGGCATGGCCACGCTGCAGCCGCTGTTCAACGCGATCACCGTGATCTTCATCGCGGCCACCATGTTCACCGCCGGCCTGGGAGCCACGCTGCCCGCGCTGCGCGCGATCTTCGCCAACCCGTTGTTGCCGCTGCTGGCGTTGCTGGCCAACCTGGTGGTCGTCCCGCTGCTGGGCTGGGGCGTCGCCGCGCTGTTCGGCCTGCCCACGGCGGCGTTCATCGCGATGGTGCTGGTGGCCTCGTCGCCGGGCGGGCCGTTCGGGGCGAAGCTCGGCATGGTGCAGAAAGGAGACGTGGTCGCGGGCGCGGCGATGCAGGTGCTGCTCGCCGCCGTCGGCAGCGTCACCTTCGGCCTGACGGCCAACGCCATCCTCGCCGCGGCCAAGGTCGCCGCGGGGATCTCCCTGGACGTCGCCGCGCTGGTGCGGACGGTGGCCGTTCTGCAGCTCATCCCGTTCGCCATCGGGCTGATCGTGCGCCACTTCGCGCCGTCCACGGCCCAGTCCTGGCGACCCGTCGCCGCCGGAGTGTCGAACGTGACGTTCCTGATCGTGCTGGCGGGCATGCTGCTGGGCAACTGGCACGACGTCGTCGCGCTGATCGGCTCACGCACCCTGTTGGCGGGGGTCGTCCTGTCCGTGGCCGCCTTCGCCACCGGCACCGTGCTGGCCACCGGAGCGCTGGTACGCCGCACCACCATGGGGGGCGTCGCCGCGGTGCGCAACGCCGGGCCCGCGCTGGCCGCGGTCGGCATCGCCTTCAGCGACACGCCGGGCGTCCTGGGAGCGCTGGCCGCGGTGCTGCTCAGCGGCCTGGCCGCGGCCGTGACGATCGCCGCGGTGCTCAGCCGCCGACGGGCCGGCGGCACGACCTGAGTCCCAGGCGGGCGACCTGCCAGTTCGCGTCACGAACCAATACGGCTCGCGACGCGAACAGAAGACCGCAGTCGGCGCGGCCCAGCAGCGGATCAGGCGAAGTCGGCGGCGTGGTCCGCGGCCCACTCCGCGAAGGAGCGCGCCGGCCTGCCGGTCACGTCCTGGACGGCGTCCGTGACGAGCGCGGGACTCTCCACGGCCTCGACCATGTGGCGGACGAGGGCGTCGGCGACCTCCGGAGGACCCCACCGGGCCAGCGTCCGGCGGTAGTCCTCCACGTCCAGCTCGGCGAACTCCACCCGCCGCCCGATGGCCGCGCCGATCAGTTCGACCTGCTCCCGCTGGGTCACCGACTGCGGGCCCGTCAGAACGTGCGCGGCCCCTTGGTGGCCGGGATCCAGCAGCGCCCGCACGGCGACCGCCGCGATGTCGGCCTCGTGGACCGCGGCCACCTGCGCGTCCGGGAACGGGTCACGCACCACGCCTTCGGCCCTGATCGACGCGGCCCACTGCAGCGTGTTGGTGGCGAAAGCGCCGGGCCGCAGGAACGTCCACGCGATCTCCGAACCGGCCACGTCCCGCTCCGCCACCCCGTGCATCCGCGCGATCCGATCCTCGGACCCCGCTGACGCCCCCTGCGCCGACAGCAGCACGATGTGCTCGACGCTCGCCTCGCGGGCCTCGGCCACGAAACCGGCGACGCCGTCGTGCGCGGCGTACAGGAACACCTTGGACACACCGGTCAGAGCCGGCCCCAAGGTTTCGGGGCGGGCGAGGTCCGCGCCGACCACCTGGACTCCCGCCGGCAAGGAGACGGTGCCGGGATCGCGTCCAGCGGCGCGGACCTCCTGCCCGGCCTCCAGGAGTTGCATGACAACACTGCGCGCGACACGGCCGCGCGCTCCGGTGACCAGAATCTTCATGCCTGCCATGCTGGTCGCCGCCCCGAGAGGCGGGGTAGGCAGCGTTTGGCCTAGGACCGCCATTACCAGGCGTTCGCGCGGATCGGCCATCCTTAGGGGATGGACAGGGGGGAACTCGCCGATTTCCTGCGCAACCGGCGGTCGCGCACCCGGCCCGCCGACGTAGGGCTCGTCCCTGGCGGCCGCCGGCAGACGCCCGGGCTGCGCCGGGAAGAGCTCGCGCTGCTCGCCGGCATGTCGGTCGACTACTACATCCGGCTCGAGCAGGGACGCGGGCCGCACCCGTCCAGGCAGATGCTCACGGCGCTGGCCCGTGCCCTGCGGCTGTCCGGCGACGAGCACGACTACCTGCTGCGCCTCGCCGGCCAGGCCCCTGTCCCGGCCGAGCCCTCCCAGGAGGTGCCGGCGAACGTGCTGCGGTTGCTGGAGCGGCTCGACGACGTCCCGGCCATGGTGATCAATGCCTGTTACGACATGCTCGCCTGGAACCGGATGGCGGTCGCGCTGATCGGCGACCCGGCCGCGCACCCGCCGCATGCGCGCAACACGCTCCGCTGGCTGTTCGGCGGCGACCCGCGGGCCCAGAGCGACAGCGAGCGGCGGTTCGCGCGCCGGTGTGTCGCCGACCTGCGGGCCACGGGGAGGTATCCCACCGATCCGGCCGTCCGGAAACTGGTCGACGAGCTGTCGGCGAGCAGCGAGGAGTTCGCCGCGGTGTGGGCGGCGCACGAGGTCGAGGTCCACCGGTCCACGACCAAGCGGTCCTGCCACCCGATCGCGGGGGAGCTGGAGCTCGACTGCGAGTTCCTGCCCGTCCCCGGGCTCGACCAGCGGATCATCCTCTTCACCGCCGCACCCGGCACCACCTCCCACGACGCGCTCCAGCTCCTTCGCAGCCTGTAGGCCCTCTCGATTCTGAAGTGCATGCATGGTATACCTATGTATGCAAAAGGAGGGCTGCTGTGGAGACGACCTATGACAGGGTGCGCGAGCTGATCCTGTCCGGGGCCTACCTGCCCGGGCAGCGGGTCACCGAGTTCGACCTGTCCGAGCGGCTGGAGGTCAGCCGCACGCCCGTCCGTGAGGCGCTGCGGAAGCTGGAGAGCGACGGGCTGGTACACGGCGGACGGCGCGGGATGACCGTGGTGGAGCTCGACGGCAAGGCGCTGCGTGACGCCTACCTCGTCCGGGCGTCGCTGGAAGGGCTCGCCGCGGAGCTGGCCGCACGGCGGCAACAGGCGGGGGAGATCTCGCCCGCCGCGCTGAACCGCCTGGTCCAGTACGCCGACCTGGCGGACCGGGCCACCCGGGACGGCGACCTCGCGGCCGGCGTGCTGCACAACCGCGCCTTCCACCGGCACGTCGCCGTCCTCGCCGACAACCCCCTGGCCCTGGACGTCCTCGACCGGGTCTGGGACCAGATCACCGTCTCCACCCGCACCTCGCTGACCACGCCGAGCCGTCCCGCACAGGTGGACGGCGAGCACCGCACGCTGATCGAGGCGATCACCGCGGGGGACCCCGACGCCGCCGTCGCCGCCGCCCGCGCCCACATCATGGCGACGCTGTCCGCCCAGCCCGAGCGACCCGAAGGAGCACAGGCATGAGCAAGGAACACGACTACGAGGTCACCGTACGGTGGACGGGCGACACGGGCGGCGGCTACCGCGCCTACGACCGGGCCCATGACGTCTCGGCCGACGGCAAACCGGTCATCAAGGCCAGTTCTGACCCGGCCTTCCTCGGCGACCCGGCGCGCTGGAACCCGGAGGACTTCCTGGTCGCCTCGCTGTCGCAGTGCCACATGCTCACCTACCTGGCGCTGTGCGCCCGCCACCGCGTGGTCGTCACCGCCTACGAGGACACCGCCCGCGGACGCATGCAGGAGACTCCCGGCAACGGCGGCCGGTTCACCGAGGTCGTCCTGAACCCGGTGGTGACCGTGTCCGACCCGGACATGGCCGACAAGGCCGCCGCGCTGCACCACGACGCGCACGAAGCTTGCTTCGTGGCGAACTCGGTGAACTTCCCGGTCCGGAACGTTCCCAGAATCCGGGTGGCGGGCTGAGCCGGCCCCGGCCCGCCACGCCTGTCAGGCCGACACGGGGAAGTTGCTGCGGATGACCCCGCGGGGGTCGCGCCGCCGCTTGATCTCCCGCAGCCGGGCCAGCGCGTCGGGGGAGAACGCGGTCGCCGCCGTCTCGTCGGACGCCAGATAGGTGAAGGGCTTGCGCCCGCTCACGTACGGGGCCAGGGCCTCGGACAGCTGCCGCCCTCTGCCGCGGATGCCCTCGGCGACGTCCGGAGCGAACGGCACGCCGAACATGTAGAGGGAGTAGCCCTCGGTCAGCGGGCCGTGCGGGCTGTCGGAGGGCCGGGCGAACGCGCCGCCCAGGTGCCGGAGCTGCACGCCCATCAGGGGCGCGATCGGGTCTTCGAGCAGGATCTTGGCGACCCTGTCGTCCAGGTCGGTCAGCAGCTCGGCGCGCGACAAGCCGGGCGAGGGGTCCGTCGGCTCGCCGGCGATGGAGCCCAGCTCGGCGACCGGCATGACCTTCCGGCTGTCCGACAGCGGACCGCCGACCTGGTCGAGCGGACGCAGCAGCGCCTGCGCCTCGGCCGCCTCACCCAGGTAGGTGACGTCCACGGCCACCATCGGGGCCGAGCCGGGGAACTGCATCAGGTCCAGCCACAGGGTCAGCTCCTCGGGCGCGTCCGCGGTGATCTGGCGGAAGGCGTCGAGCACCTGCGGCGCCTGCTGGGCGGGCCAGAGCAGGCGGCCGCCGTACAGGGCGGGCGCGGGGTGCAGGTCGAACTCCATCGCGGTGACCAGCGCGTAGTCGCCACCGCCGCCGCGCAGCGCCCAGAACAGGTCGGCGTCGGAGTCGGCGGTGACCCGGGCCCGGTTCCCGTCGGCGTCGACGATCTCGAAGGCGGTGACGCTGTCGGCGGCCCATCCGTGCCTGCGGCCGAACCAGCTGAGCCCGCCGCCGAGGGTGTAGCCGACCACGCTGACCACCGGCGAGCTGCCCGGCAGCCCGGTCAGGCCCTGCGGGGCGGCCACGGCCTGCACCTGCCCCCAGGCCACGCCCGCGCCGACGCGGGCCGTGCGGGCGTCGGCGTCCACCCGGAGCTCGTCCAGCTTGCGGGTGCGCAGGAGGATCACTCCGGCCACGTCGCCCGTGGCGCCGTGGCCGTTGGGCTGGGCCGACACCGTCAGCCCCGCGTCGCGGGCGTAGCGGACCAGTGCCGCCACGTCGTCGGCGTCGGCGGCCTCGACCACCGCCGCCACCGGCTGCTCGACGGCCAGGTTCCACGGCCTGCGGGCCTGCTCGAAGACGTCGTCCCCGTCCAGCACCACGGAGCCGCGGACACGGGAGCGCAGGTCGTTGAGGTTGCTCATGATTGTTCTCTTTCGTACGTCAGCAGTGGGGTCCGGACGCCTCGGTCCGTCACCACCATGACGGGACAGCGCCCTGGAATGTGACAGCTCCGGCCGCGAAGTCTTTTTCCCGCCAGACACGGCGGCGAGGCGCCCATACGCTCAGGCGGCGCCGACCGGCGCCGCTCCACGAAACAATACGCAAGGAGTCCCGCACCATGCTCCCGCTGTACGGCGAGGCGCCGGCGATCCCGCACCACCCCGACCTGCCCGCGCTCGGCGACCTGGACTGGGGCGACCTCCATCACCAGCTCGACGGCGACGGCGTCGCCGTCACGCCGCCGCTGCTGTCGCCGGCCCAGTGCGCCGGCCTCGCCGCCACCTTCGACCGGCCCGAACTGTTCCGCAGCACCGTCGTGATGCAGCGCCACGCGTTCGGCCGCGGCACCTACCGGTACTACGCCGACCCGCTCCCGGACCTGATCAGGACGTTGCGCGAGTCGCTGTACCCGCCGCTGGCGTGGATCGCCAACCAGTGGGCCGCCCAGCTCGGCGAACGGACCTTCCCGCTCGAGCACGCCGGGCTGGTCGCCGAGTGCGCCGCGAACGGCCAGCTCCGTCCGACGCCGCTGATCCTGCGCTACGGCCCCGGTGACCACGCCTGCCTGCACCAGGACGTCTACGGCGAGGTCGTGTTCCCGTTGCAGCTCGCCGTCATGCTCAACGAGCCGGGCCGGGACTTCACCGGCGGCGAGAACGTCTTCGTGGAGCAGCGGCCCCGTTCCCAGTCACGCGCGATCGTCGTCAAGCCGCGTCTGGGCCAAGGCATGATCTTCCCGGTGCGGCACCGCCCGGTGCGGGGGAGCCACGGCTACCGCCGCCATCCGATGCGTCACGGCACCGGCACCGTCGAATCCGGCCGTCGCAACGTTCTGGGCGTCATCTTCCACAACGCCCGCTGACGTGCCGCCGGGCCTGTCCGGAGCGCATGGGGCTTCGACCACCGAACGCGCCGGCTGCGCTGATCATCCGATCGGTGGGCCGTCTCCCTCGCGTGGGGGATGACCAGGGCCCGGAGTGGCTGCGATCTTCGGATTCAGACCGGGCAGGCCATGCCCGCGGCCTGAAGGATCGTGATGACCACCCTCACCGAAGCGCCACCGTCCGGGAGGCTGCGCGCCGCCTGGACGGCCGCGCACGCCCCCGTGGACGGGGTTCCGCGCTGGGCGCGGATCGCCGCCTACACCATCCCGTTCACCGTGCTGCCGTCCAGCGTCTGGCGGATCGCCGCGGTCACCTTCCACGCGCCGATCGCCCGTGGCGAGCAGGGCCCCGGGGAGATCCCGTCGTGGCTGCCGGTAGAGCTGTACGTGGTGCTGTTGTCGGTCTTCTCCGAGCTGGTGGCGTTCACGGCCGTCGGGCTGATCTCCAGGTGGGGGGAGGTGTTCCCGCGCTGGATCCCGGGCCTGCGCGGGCGGAGGGTGCCGGCGCTCGCCGCCGTCGTCCCCGCCGCCGCGGGTGCCGTCGCGCTGACGTGCATGTGGACGCTGGCGGGGGTCATCGTCGCTCTCGGGCTCGACGTCCACGGCCAGCCGCTTCCGGCGGACTTCCCGCTGAACGTCCACGACTGGCAGGGGCTGCTGGCCGTCGCGGCCTACGCGCCGCTGCTGCTGTGGGGGCCGCTGCTGGGAGCCGTCACCGTCGCGTACTGGCGGCGGCGGCATCACACTTGACTTCCTGTCCCATATACGGGATATCGTCTCCAATATGAGAGAGGTGGAGGAGCGGCTCGCCGCGCGCCTGGCGGAGCTGCGGATGGAGCGCGGCTGGTCGCTGGACGATCTGGCGCGGCGGGCCGACATCAGCCGTTCGACGCTGTCGCGCCTGGAACGCGCCGAGATCAGCCCGACGGCCGCGCTGCTGGGCAGGCTGTGCGCGGTCTACGAGCGGAC
This sequence comes from Nonomuraea sp. NPDC000554, assembly GCF_040300065.1. Taxonomy (NCBI): domain Bacteria; kingdom Bacillati; phylum Actinomycetota; class Actinomycetes; order Streptosporangiales; family Streptosporangiaceae; genus Nonomuraea; species Nonomuraea sp. NPDC000554. Next base: position 223,900 of record NZ_JBEPDC010000014.1, read on the forward strand.
GATGTCGCGGTTGCTGGCAGAGGTGGAGTCGGAACCTCCGCAGGTGGTGCGCGCGGCGGCGCAACCGGTATGGCGGGACGAGGCGTCGGGGTTCGAGCGCAGGTCGGTATCGCCTCCCCACGCGGGCCTGCGCGGCGAACTCGTCGAGGCGAGGCTGCGTCCAGGCGCGGACATCGCCTACGACACTCCGCCGGTCCCGGGGCTTGAGCAGCACATCTGGGTTCTGGAAGGGGCCGTGGAGATCACCGCCAACGGCCACGCGCACGAGGTGACGGCGGGCGACTGCCTGCGCTTCCGGCTGTGGGGGCCTTCACGGTTCCGCTGCCCCGGCCCCGATCCGGTGCGTTACGCGCTGCTGATCGTCCTGCCGTGACACCGCCGTCCGCCTGCCCTGCCACCGAAGGAAGCGCACCCATGCACACCATCGACCGCCTGTCCGCCGACGCGTTCTCCGACAGCGTCGACGACCTCGCGGACCTCCTGGCCCACACCGTCGAGGGCGGCGCCTCCCTGGGCTTCCTGAGCCCCTTCGACCACGCGTCGGCCGTCACCTGGTGGCACGCGCAGGCTCCGGCCGTGGCCGGCGGCGACCTCGCCGTCTGGGCCTGTCGCGGCACCGCGCGCATCGACGCCACCATCAGCCTCGCCCTGGTCCGCAAGCCCAACGGCCGGCACCGCGCCGAGATCGTCAAGCTGATGGTCCGCCGCGACGCCCGCGGCCAGGGGCTGGCCCGCGCCCTGCTGGCCACCGCCGAGCAGGCCGCGATCGACGCCGGGGTCACCCTCCTGCTCCTCGACACCGAGGCCGGCAGCCCGGCCGAACACCTCTACCTCGCCGACGGCTGGACCCGCTACGGCATCGTCCCCGGCTACGCCGCCGACCCCGGCGGCGCCCTCCAGGACTGCAGCTTCTTCTACAAGCGGCTCGGCGCCTAGAGATCGAGGACGACGTCGCCTCGGGGCCGGGAGCAGCAGATCAGGACGTTCCCGGCGGCGGGCGGCTCCACCGGCTCGGGCGAGTAGGCGACGCCGCCCGACAGCAGGCCGCTCTCACAGGTGTGGCAGACACCGGTACGGCATGACCAGCGGGTGGGCACGTCACACGCCTCCGCGAGCTCCAGCAGGCTCGAGTAGGACGGGTCCCAGCCGACGGTGAGCCCGCTGCGCGCGAACGCGACCGCCGGCCCCGTACCGGGCGGCCCCGCGGGCGGATGCACCGGCCGCGTGGAGACGCCGGTCAGGCCGGGCGTCAGGGGCGGCCCCGCCCCGAAGATCTCCGTGCGGACGCCGGCGGGGGCGAGGTCGGAGGCGGCGAGCGCGGCGGGGAACTCCCGCATGAAGCCGGGAGGGCCGCACAGGTAGGCGTCGGCGCCGCGCGGAACGCCGAAGCGGCCGAGCAGGTCCACCGACAGCCGTCCCGCGGTTCCGTAGTCGACGCCCTCGCGGTCGCCGGGCGCCGGACGGCTGTAGCAGATCCGCTCGTGCGCGTTCGCCAGCCTGGACAGCAGGGCGTGGCTCTCCTGGGCGAAGGGGTGCTCCCTTCCGTCGCGCGCACCGTACAGCCACCACACCTCGCGCGTGGAACGTTCGGCGACGAGCGCGTGCAGCATGGCGAGGACGGGAGTGGCGCCGATGCCCGCCGACACCAGCAGGACCGGGTTGTCGCCGCTCTTCAGGGTGAAGGAGCCCCGCGGCGCGGCGAAGTCCAGGACGTCGCCGACGCGTACGCGCGTGCGGAGGTGGCTGCTGGCGGCGCCGTGCGGTTCCTGCTTGACGCTGATGCGGTACCGCGCGGCTCCCGGCGGGCCGGACATGGAGTAGCTGCGGACGAGCGGGGGAGCGCCACCGTCCGGGCGCAGCTTGACGGTGAGGAACTGCCCGGCGGGCGCGAACGGCAGCGGTGAGCCGTCGGGCGCGGCCAGCGTCAGTGAGAAGACGCTCGTGCTCTCCGCGTCGATGCGGGTGACCTCCAGCGGCCGGAACCCGTCCCAGGCCGGCGGGGGACCTGCGGCGGAGGTGAGCCCCGGGTTGCCGGCCGGCTGCCCGGGTGCGGTGTCCGCCTGGTCGAGCAGCGCCCGCAGGGAGGTCTGCCAGCCAGGGCTGAGCGCGGGGATGCGCAGCGACCTGGCGAGCTGGCCGCGGGGATGTCCCGGCAGGTAGAGCAGGTCGTCGATCTCCGCGACGGTCATCCCCTCCGGGCCCGCGGCGACCTTGACGATCTCGTCACCCGCCTCCACGAGCCCTTCGGTGAGGACGCGGAGGTAGAACCCGGGACGGTGGTGGGAGACGAGCAGGGCGGCCATCCGCGGCTCACCCATCCGCAGGCCCACCCGGTAGCAGGTGACGCGCGGCTGGGTGACCTCGAACAGCGCCTCGCCGATCCGGTAACGGTCGCCGATGCAGACCTCGTCGTCCGGCAGGCCGTCGACGGTGAAGTTCTCGCCGAACTGCCCGTAGCCGAAGTCGTCGCGTCCGAGCTGTCGCTGCCAGTAGCGGTAGGAGTCGATCTGATACACCAGCACGGCGCGCTGCTCGCCGCCGTGCCCGACGAGGTCGCCCTGGCCGTCGCCGTCGATGTTCAGCCGGCGCACCATCCGCGGGCCGGTGACCGGGTGCTTCCACACGCCGGTGTGAACCGTCCTGCCCTGCCAGGGGACGTCCTGGGGCAGGCCCACGTTGACCGCCAGGAGCTTGGCCATCCGTTGTTCCTCCTCAGGCCACGGCTCTGGGGGAATCGACCTATCACCTCATCCTCGCAGGTCAGCGACGTCCCCCGGCAGCTCGGGGGTGCCCGGTGAGGCGTTCGAGGGCCCGGCGGAGGAAGGCGCGTTCCGCCGCGTTCCCGGTGCGGGCGATCGCCGCCTCGTACGCGGACGCGGCCTCGGCGACCCGGCCCAGGCGGCGCAGCAGGTCCGCGCGGACGGCGTGGAAGAGGTGGTAGCCGTCCAGGTCGAGATCGTCCACGAGGGCGAGCGCCGCCTGCGGGCCCTGCACCTCCGCCACCGCGACCGCGCGGTTGAGCGCCACGACCGGGGTCGGCGTGAAGGTCATGAGGTGGTCGTAGAGCAGCAGGATCTGCCACCAGTCGGTGGGCGGCTCGTCACCGTGCACGGCGTTGATCGCCGCCTGGATCTGGTACGGGCCCGGCTGGTCGCGTCGCAGGCACCGCCTGACGATGGCCTGGCCCTCGGTGACCAGGTCGTGGTCCCACAGGCTCCGGTCCTGGTCGGCGAGGAGGACGAGGTCGCCGTCCGGGATGGTGCGGGCGGCCCGGCGCGACTGGAGGAGCAGCATGAGCGCCAGCAGCCCCATGGCCTCCGGCTCGTCCGGCATCAGCTCGGCCAGCAGGCGTCCGAGCCGGATCCCCTCCGCGCAGAGTTCCTCACGGACCAGCGCCCCGCCCGAGCTGGCCGTGTAGCCCTCGTTGAAGATCAGGTAGATCACGGCCAGCACGGCCTGGAGGCGGTCGGGCAGGTCCGCCTCGTTCGGGACGCGATACGGGATGCCCGCGTCGCGGATCTTGCCCTTGGCTCTGACCAGCCGCTGCGCCATGGTCGGCTCGGCCACCAGGAAGGCGTGCGCGATCTCCGCGGTGCTGAGCCCTCCCAGCAGCCGCAGCGTCAAGGCGACCCGGGCGCCGACGGCGAGTGCCGGGTGGCAGCAGGTGAAGATCAGTCGCAGCCGGTCGTCGCGCACGGGGCCCTCCTCGGCCGGTTCGTCACGGGCGTGCACCAGGGCGGACTGGGCGTGCCTCCGCTCACGGGACGCCTCCCGTCGCAGGCGGTCGACCGCCCGGTTGCGGGCGGTCGTGATGATCCATCCGGCGGGGCTCGGCGGCAGCCCGCTGTCCGGCCAGCGCTGCACAGCCACGGTGAACGCGTCCTGGACGGCCTCCTCGGCGACGTCGATGTCGTCGAAGACACGGACCAGGACGGCCACCGCCCGGCCGTACTCCTCGCGGAACACCCGCCCGATCTCCGCCGCGTCGGGCATCAGCCGTCGGCCCCGTCCTGGAAGGGCCGCACCTCGATCGGCAGCGTGGTCGCCGTGGCCATCTTGCGCGCCCAGTCGAGCGCGACGTCGAGGTCGGGCGCCCTGATGACGGTGAACCCGCCGATGTGCTCCTTGCCCTCGGCGTACGGGCCGTCGGTCGTGAGCGTCTCGCCGTCCTTGACCCGCACCACGGTGGACGCGCTGGCGGCGTGCAGCCCCGCGCTGAAGACCCAGGCGCCGGCCTCTCTCAGCTCCCGGTTCAGCACGTCGAGGTCGGCCATCACCTTCTCCAGGAACTCGGGCGGGGGAGTGCCGCCGTCGGGCTGGTAGACGCTCAGCAGGTATCGCTTCATCTCGTCCTCCTTCTCGTGACGTCACCTTCTACACGAACGGCCTGCCACCCTTTCGACACACCACGGCACGATCCTTGTAGGATCTCCCCGTCGCGTGTCGCCGGCCGGGAGGACGTCGGCGGCATGGAGGCACCGATGCAGGGGGATGATGTCGTGACTTCTCAACTCACAGGCCACGCCTGATCTGACCGCGCCCCGCGCGTCGTCCCCGCGCCCCTGCGGTGCCCGGGTCATCTCGTCGTGTTCTCTTCCGACCGCCCCCGGGCCGGCGTGCGGTGGCTGAATGCCGCCCCCAATCCGCCACACCCTGGAGAGTTTGCTCAAGCATGCCCATGGACTTCAACCAGCAGATCATCGACCAGTTCCGCGCCAACAACGGCCAGGTCGGGCCCCCGTTCGACGGAGCCAGGCTGCTCCTGCTGACCACCACCGGCGCCAGGACCGGCGTCCGTCACACCACCCCGCTCGGCTACCTCCACGACGGTGACGGGCGGCTGCTCGTCATCGCCTCCGCGGGCGGCGCCCCGCGCCACCCGGCCTGGTACCACAACATCCGCGCCAACCCCCGGGTCACCGTCGAGGACGGCACCTTCACCTACGAGGCGGACGCCGTGGCCCTGGAAGGCGCGGAGCGTGACCGCGCCTTCGCCAGGGCCGCCGAAGCCGACCCTGGCTGGGCCGACTACCAGGCCGAGGCCGGCCGCGTCATCCCCGTGATCGCGCTGAACCCGCTGAACGCGACCCCGAACGCCACCCGGCCCGGCGACTTCCTCAAGCTGGTGCACGGGGCGTTCCGCAGGGAGCTCGCCCTGATCCGCAAGGAGGTCGCGGAGTCGGGCGCCGGGCTGGGGGCGCAGCTCCGCATCAACTGCCTCACCCTGTGCCAGGGCCTGGAACACCACCACACCATCGAGGACGCCCACATGTTCGGCGCCCTGGGCGAGCAGCACCCCGACCTCGCTCCGGCCCTGGCCAGGCTGCGCGAGGAACACCAGGTCGTCAAGCGACTCCTGGACGACCTGCAGGCGCTGCTCGCCACCGAGGCGCCGGACCCGGCCCAGCTCCTGCAGGAGGTGGAACGGCTCACGGGCGAGCTGGAGGCCCACCTGGACTACGAGGAGGAGCAGCTGGTCCCGATCCTGAACCGCTGACCCGCCTCGGCGGTCAGCCGTGCAGGGCGGCGGCCAGGCGGTCGATCTGGCCGGGGTCGCCGGCCCAGCAGTACAGCATCACCTCGTCGGCGCCGATCTCGGTGAAGCCGGTGACGGCCTCGCGGATGCGGCCCGGCGTGGTGAGCAGTCCGTCGACGAAATGCGCGGCGTTTCCGGTGAAGGCGTAGTAGCGGGCGAGGTTCCGGCGCGCGTCCTCGACCACCGCGTCGGGCCCGAGCACCACGTTCGTCTGGGCCACGAGCCGGGGACGCCCCGGACGCCCGGCCTCCTTCCAGGACGCCTCCACGTCCCGGAACAGCCGGTCCATGAACCGGGGCGGCAGGGCGGCGCCGAGGAACCCGTCGCCCCAGCGCGCGACCCGCCTGATCGCGGCCGGGGCGAACCCGCCGAACAGCACCTCGGGCCCGCCGGGACGGGAGGGCGCCGGGCCGATCGGCCCGGCGCCCTCGCCGTAGGCGTCGCCCGCCCAGACGCGGCGCAGCTGTGACATCTGCTCGTCGAGCCTGCGGCCACGGGTGTGCACGTCGAGCCCGGTGGCCAGGAAGTCGTCCGCGCGCCCGCCGACCCCGATGCCGAGCGTGAACCGGCCGCCGGACAGGCGGTCGAGCGTGGCGGTCTGCTTGGCGAGCAGGGCGGTGCGGTGGACGGGCGCGATGAGCACCTCGGTCTGCAGGCGGATGCGGGAGGTGGCTCCGGCGAGGGCCGCCAGCGTGACGAGCGGTTCGGGGTTGTCGTAGACCAGGCGGTCGAGCAGCCCGAGGGTGCTGAACGGGCCGGCGTCGGCACGCTTCGCCCAGGTCAGCAGCGCGGCGGGGTCGTCGACGGGCAGGCCGAGACCTACGTTCATGGGGAACTCCTTCGGAAGGGCATGCGGATCTGGCACCGCCCCTCCTGGCTGCGCACGCCATGTGCGAGCTTGCTTCCGCTCTGCGGTTCACTTCTGGGAAGCGTGGTTCTCTGGAGTGCGCCCACTCTATCGCGGCCAGAAACCGTTGGACGCCGTCGATAGCGTGGCAGGCATGAAGAGCATCGACGTGGAAGGTTTCGTCGCCGACGGTTTCGCCAAGGTCGAGTCTGTGGTGCCGCGCGAGGTGGGTGACCAGGCCAGGGAGCTGCTGTGGCGGCAGATCGGCCTGTCGCCGGACGAGCCGTCCGCATGGCGGGAGCCCGTGGTGTGGGCCTGCGACAACACCGGCGAGGGCCCGTTCGGTGGGATCATCCGCAGCCCGCGCCTGCACGCGGCGCTCGACGCGGTGGCGGGCGCCGGCCGGTGGCTGCCGAGGCCCACGGCGGGCATGGTGCCGATCCGGTTCCCTAACGTGCCGCCCGCCGACGACCGCGGCTGGCACATCGACTTGAACACCGTCCGGCCCGACGGAAGTTGGGGCGTCAGCGGGCGTCCCGAGACGCTGCTGCTGCTCCTGCTGTTCTCCGAGGTCGGTCAGGACGACGCGCCGACCCGCATCAGGGCGGGCTCGCAGCGCGACGTGGCCGGGCTCCTGGGGGAGCAGGTGGAGGACGTCTTCGCGCTCGGGCCGCAACTCGACGAGGTGAGCCGCGACCGGCCGCTGGCCTGGGCCACCGGCCAGCCGGGCGACGCCTTCGTGGTGCACCCGCTCACCGTGCACGCCGCCGACCAGCACTTCGGCACCCGGCCCCGGTTCATGGCGCAGCTGCCGATCCAGCTGGCCAAGCCGTTCGCTCCGGACGAGGACACCCTGCTGGGCAGGGCCGTCCGGGATCGCTGATGGTTGCGGATGTCGCGCGCCGAATAAAGTAGCCGCATGAGCGACGCGATCGACCTGGTCATGGAGCAGTGGAGGCGGGAGCGGCCGGACCTCGATCTGTCGCCCATGGGGGTCTTCGCGCGGCTGGCCTTGGCGACCCGGGCCGTGGAGTCGGAGGTCGACCGCGTCTTCACCCGGCACGGCCTGCGCCAGGGCGAGTTCGACGTGCTCTCGGCGCTGCGCAGGTCCGGGCCGCCGTACACGCTGATCCCGTCGGAGCTGTCGGCGGTGCTGATGATGTCGCGGGCGGGCATGACCAACCGGCTGGACAGGCTGGAGGCGGCCGGGCTGGTCGAGCGGAGCCTGGACCCCGCCGACCGCCGCAGTTTCCGCGTCTGTCTCACCGCGAAGGGCCGCGAGCTGATCGACATCGTGCTCGCCGAGCACGCCGCGAACCTCCAGCGGCTGGCCTCGCACCTCGACCCGCAGGACACCGTCGTGCTCGACCGCATCCTGCGCGGCATGCTCACCCCCAAGAACCAGGTTTGACTTATATAAGCTCGGCCTGAAATACTCGGGTAGTGCATGCATTCGACGTCCTTGGCGACCCGGTCCGGCGACGCATCCTGGAACTGCTGGCCGACGGCGAGCTGAGCTCGGGCGAGGTCACCGCGGTGATCCAGCGCGAGCACGGGATCTCCCAACCGGCGGTCTCGCAGCATCTGCGGGTGTTGCGTGACAACGGGTTCGCCAGCGTGCGGGCACAGGGCACCCGGCGGCTGTACGCCGTCGAGCCGGGCCCGCTCCGCGAGGTCGACCAGTGGCTGGAGCGTTTCCGCGGCTTCTGGGAACAGCGGCTGGACGCGCTGGCGACAGAGCTCGCGCGCGGCCGGCGCGCCAGGGGCGAGTCATCACCTCCGAGAAACGAGCGCACATGAAAGACATCATCGACGAGATAGCGAAGGCGCGGCGCGAGCTCAGCGAGAGCGGCGATACCAAGTCCGCCTCGGTGCGCCGCCGCTACGACGCCGCGATCGAGGACGTGTGGGACGCCTGCACCGACCCCGAGCGCATCGGCCGCTGGCTGCTCCCCGTGACCGGCGACTTCCGGGTCGGCGGCACGTACCAGCTTGAGGGCAACGCGGGCGGCGAGATCCTGCGCTGCGAGCCGCCCTCCCTGCTGAAGATCACCTGGGTGTACGGCGGCAACGGCTCTGAGGTCGAGGTCCGGCTGGCACAGGACGGCGAAAGCACCGAGTTCGAACTGCAGCACACCGCCACCGTCCCGCCCGAGATGTGGGACAAATACGGGCCGGGAGCGGTCGGCGTCGGCTGGGACCTGGCGCTGCTCGGCCTGTCCCTGCACCTGGCGGGCGGGGCGAAGATCGACGAGAGTGACTTCGCGCTGACCGAGGAGGGCAGGCGCTTCGTCACCGCGAGCAGCCAGGCGTGGGGCGAGGCCCACCAGGCCGCCGGGGCCACCCCCGATCAGGCCGCATCCGCCGTCCGGAACACGACCACCTTCTACGCCCCTGACGAGGCGCCGAAGACGTGACGCAGAAGATCATCACCTTGCTGATGTTCGAGGCAAGGCCGAGATCGAGCGTCTGAACGCCGCCCCGGCGGAGGGGTGAGCCGCGCCCCCTGTCAGGCAAGGCTGGCCCCGCCGTCGACAGTGAGCACCGTGCCGGTGACGTAGTTGTTCGACATGAGGAACAGTGAGGCCGACGCCGCCTCCCGCGCGGTGCCGAACCGGCCGAGCAGCGACGCCTGCCCGGCCGTGGCGACGTCCTCGTCGCCGGTGAGGCCCATCGCGGCGCGGGAGAGCGGCGTGTCGAAGACGCCGTACCGGATCGTGTTGACCCGCACCCGCCGGGGCGCCAGCTCGACGGCCAGGGCGCGGGTCAGCCCCTCGACCGCGCCGAGGCCGGCGATCGCCGCCGCCACGCCGGGGATGGGCCGAGCCAGGTAGGTGCCGGAGCTGAGCGTGATCGAGCCACCGGCGGGCAGCCGGGTGGCCGCAGCGCGGGCGGCGGCGTAGGCGCCCCAGACACGGCTGTCGACCGCCTGCTGCACCTGCTCGCGGGGCGTGTCGACGAGCAGTCCGCCCCCCAGCGCGCCCGCCGTCACCAGGACGTGGCCGATCGGCCCCGCCTGGTCGAAGACCCGCTCCAGCGCCTGCTCGTCGCCGCCGTCGGCGGGCAGGCCCAGCACCTCTCCCGCGCCGGACGCGCGCACCCGGGCCACGGCGGCCTCCAGCCGGGCGGCGTCGCGGGCCACCAGCACCACGCGGGCGCCGGCCGCCGACAGCAGCTCTCCTGCGGCCAGGCCGATGCCGGAGCTGCCGCCGATGACGACCACGGTGCTGCCTTTCAGGGCGTGCGGCGCGGGCAGGCTGACCGGCACGGGGGCGACGGTGGTGACAGACATGACTGCTCTCCTGGTAAATAAACCATCTGGTTGGTTTATGCACCATGGCGCGATGCGGAGAAAAAGTCAACTAGATGGTTTACTTTGGCCATGACGTACGACTCGGAGGCGACCAGGCAGCGGATCTTCACGGCCGCCACCGCGGAGTTCGCCGAGCACGGCCTGTCCGGGGCCAGGATCGACCGCATCGCCGCCAACGCCCGCGCCAACAAGCAGGCGATCTACCTCTACTACGGCGGCAAGGAGAAGCTGTTCGGAGCGGTGGTCCGGACCAAGCTGGAAGAGATCTGCCACTCCGTGCACCTCGACCCGGGTTCGCTGCCCGAGTCGGTCGGCCTGCTGTTCGACTGGTACCAGGAGCATCCCGAGCTGATCCGGCTGCTCATGTGGGAGGCCCTGGAATCGGGCGACAGCCTGGTGCAGGGCGAGGAGGAGCGCGGTGCGTCCTACCAGGGCAACGTGCGCGACCTGCTCGACAACGGGCTGAGCGACGCGCCGACCGCCCAGGACTACCTCTTCACCGTCCTCGGCCTGGTGGCGTGGAACTTTGCGGTCCCGCAGCTCCGCCGCCTGATCCTCGACGAGCCGGACGCCAAGCAGGCGCTGGCCCGCCGCCGCGCGGTCGTCGTGGACCTCGCCCGGACGCTCACGGAGCGCACCTGACTCTACGCCCCGAAGCTCTCGGCTCTTCGCAAGAACTCGACGGTTGCCCCGACGATCGACACCGAGGCGCACCCACCCAAGATCTTGCTCATCCACGCTCGAGGAGCTGGCCCGGCAGCGGGAGGGGCGTCAGCGCGGCTGAGCGGCGCGAGGTCGCTCGCCTGGGGTGGATTCAACCCACCGCGGTACGCGGAGTCTGTGAAGTCCGCCAAGAAATGTCGCGGTGGGATGTCGAGAACTCGCGCGCGGCTTCGTCCCCGGAGTGAACACGGCCACAATGGCCGTATCGCACTAAGGAGAAACACGATGGCCAAATACCTGCTGCTCAAGCACTACCGGGGCGCGCCGGCAGCGGTCAACGACGTGCCGATGGAGCAGTGGACGCCGGAGGAGCTCTCGGCCCACGTGCAGTACATGCGTGACTTCGCCGCTCGGCTCGAGGGCACCGGCGAGTTCGTCGACGCTCAGGCGCTCTCCCCGGAGGGCACGTTCGTCCGCTACGACGGCGAAGGGCGGCCGCCGGTCACCGACGGCCCGTTCGCGGAGACCAAGGACCTGATCGCCGGCTGGATGGTGATCGACGTCGAGACCCACGAGCGGGCGCTCGAGCTGGCCGGCGAACTGTCCGCGGCTCCGGGTGCGGGTGGCAAGCCGATCCACGAGTGGCTCGAGGTGCGCCCGTTCCTGGGCGAGCACTCCACGGTGACCGAGTGAAGGAGTCGCTGCTGCGGGAGCTGGTGCCCACGGTGATCGGTGTCCTCGTCCGTCGCGGAGCTGACTTCGCGGCGGCCGAGGACGCCGTGCAGGACGCCCTGGTCGAGGCCGTGCGCGTGTGGCCGGACGACCCGCCGCGGGACCCCAAGAGCTGGCTGGTCACCGTGGCCTGGCGTAAGTTCCTCGACGCCGCCCGCGCCGATACCTCCCGACGGCACCGCGAGGTACGCGTCGAGACCGAGCCCGTGCCCGGCCCGGGCGAGGCGGCTGACGACACGCTCCGGCTGTACTTTCTGTGCGCGCACCCGTCCCTGACACCGGCCTCGGCCGTCGCGCTCACGCTGCGCGCGGTCGGCGGCCTGACCACGCGTCAGATCGCGCAGGCCTACCTCGTGCCGGAGGCGACCATGGCTCAGCGGATCAGCAGGGCCAAGCGGACCGTCGCGGGCGTCCGGTTCAACCAGCCCGGGGACGTCGCCACCGTGCTGCGCGTGCTCTACCTGGTCTTCAACGAGGGCTACTCCGGCGACGTCGACCTCGCCGCCGAGGCGATCCGGCTCACCCGCCAGCTGGCCGTCATGACCAAGCATGAGGAGGTCGCGGGCCTGCTCGCGCTCATGCTGCTGCACCACGCCCGGCGCCCGGCACGGACCGGCCCCGACGGCCGGCTCGTCCCCCTTGCCGAGCAGGACCGCGGCCTGTGGAACACCCGCCTGATCGCCGAGGGCGTCGACGTGCTCCAGACGGCCCTCGCCCGCGACCGCCTGGGCGAGTTCCAGGCCCAAGCCGCCATCGCCGCGCTGCACGCCGACGCCCAGACGGCCGAGGAGACCGACTGGGTGCAGATCGTCGAGTGGTACGACGAACTGGTGCGCCTCACCGACAGCCCGGTGGCCCGCCTCAACCGGGCCGTCGCGGTCGGCGAGGCCGACGGCCCGCGGGCCGGCCTGGCCGCCCTGGCGGAACTCGACCCCGCCCTGCCCCGTCACACGGCCGCCGCGGCGTACCTGCACGAGCGTGACGGTGACCCGGTGACCGCGGCACGGCTCTACGCCGAAGCCGCCCGATCGGCGTCCAGCCTCCCCGAACGCGACCACCTCACGCGACAGGCCGCACGACTCAACGCGCAACTGCGCAGTTGAGCGGCGGGCGGCAGGCATTCCGACGCCAGCGCCTGGCCGAGCGCGGCAATCTCGCCGACCTGTTCTCCGTCGGCAGGGCCACCGTCTACCGGACCCTGCCGCACAATGGCGGCCGGTGACACGTTCCCTGCCGACTCCCCGAGTCGTCCGGTCGGCCCCCATGCGCTGCAGCGCTGACGAACTGCAAGCTATGCCAAGTGGTTCGAGTGAGTGCTACATCGGTGGTCGTGACGGCGCGGGCGTGGCCTGCAGATAGGCCAGGACCGCCATGACGCGGCGGTTGTGGTCGTCGGAGGGCGGAAGGCCGAGTTTGCCGAAGATGTTGTTGGTGTGCTTGCCGACGGCCTTGTCGGTGACCTGGAAACGGGCGGCGATGGCCAGGTTGGACATGCCTTCCGCCATCAGCGCGAGCACCTCGTGCTCCCGTGGCGTCAGCGCGGACAGCGGCTCGTCCCGGCTGCGGCGGGTCAGCAGCTGGGAGACGACCTCCGGGTCCATCGCGGTGCCGCCTCCGGCGACCTGGCGTACCGCCTGGACGAACCTGTCGATGTCGCCCACCCGGTCCTTGAGCAGGTACCCGACCCCGCCGGAGCGGTCGGACAGCAACTCCCTGGCGTACAGCTGCTCCACGTACTGCGACAGGATCAGCACGGGCAGCCCCGGGACCCGGCTGCGCGCCTCCAGCGCGGCGCGCAGCCCCTCGTCGGCGAAGCCGGGCGGCAGCCGCACGTCGACCACGGACACGTCCGGGCGGTGCCGGACCAGCGCCGCCAGCAGCATGGGGCCGTTGTCCACCGCCTCCACCACGGTGAAGCCGTTCGCCGACAGCAGGCGGACCAGCCCGTCCCTCAGGAGTGCGAGATCTTCGGCTATGACAACGCGCACGGGAGCTCCATGGTCAGTTCGGTGGGGCCGCCCGGAGGGCTGCTCACGGTGAGCGATCCGTCGAAGGCGGACAGACGGTTCTCGATGCCGCGCACGCCGGTGCCCGCGTCGGGGCGGACCGCGCCGCGCCCGTCGTCGCCCACGGTCAGGCGCAGCACGCCGGAGGCGTGCCGGAGCCGCACCCACGCGCGGGAGGCGCCGCTGTGCTTGGCCGCGTTGGTCAGCGCCTCGGCGGCGGCGAAGTACACGGCGGACTCGACGGGCGGCTGCGGGCGGCCGGGCAGGTCGATGTCGACCTCGACCGGCATCGGGCAGAGCAGCGCGGACGCCTCGATAGCGCCGGCCAGGCCGCGGTCGGCCAGCACCGGGGGATGGATGCCGCGCACCAGGTCCCGCAGGTCCGTCAGGGCTTGGCCGGCGACCTCGCGCGCCTCGTCGATCATCCGCAGCACCTCACCTGGGTCCCGGCAGCCCCGGGCCAGCCCCAGGTGCATGCGGATGGCGATCAGCTTGGCCTGCGCGCCATCGTGCAGGTCGCGTTCGATGCGGCGCAGCTCGGCCGCGCGCTCGTCGACCACCGCGGCCCGTGACGCGGTCAGCTCCCGGATCCGCGCGTCCGGTGCGGGGCCGCCGTCCAGCAGCAGCCACGCCAGCCGCGCCTGGCCGGTATGGAACAGGGGGATGGCCATGAGGACGACCACCGCGATGGCCACGGTGGACAGGCTGAGGGCGAACGTGTTCAGCCTGCTGTGCTCCGCCGGGTGCAGCCGGAAGAAGACGTAGTCCAGGGCGGACAGCATCGCCCACACGGCCAGCACGGGGGCGGGGCCCGTGACACCGTGCACGGCCAGCCAGGCCAGCTCGCGCCGGGTGTCAGGATGGCACAGCGCCGACGCCGGAGCGGCCCGCCGCCGCGCTCCGGTCTCGTCCTGGTAGGCGGGGACGCTCCCCACGTCGCCGTCCATGCCGAGCACCCGGCCCGCCCAGCGGCGCTGGAACCCGGCCAGGCGGCGGACGAGCCGGAGCCCGCGGCCGAGCGGCGCCAGCCCGAGACCGGCCACCGGCACGAGGGCGCCGCTCGCCAGCACCAGTCCGAGCAGCGCCGGCGCCGCCAGGCCGGTGACGGCGTTCAGCGCCAGCGCCGCCAGCCCGCTCACCGCGTCCAGCGCGTACGCCGCCACCCCTGTGGCGGCCTTCCGCGCCGGCCCGCCGGGCTCGGGTCGTATCCCCATCACAGATGCAGTCTGCCCTGCCGGCGAGGAGAAGACGGTGGGGCCAGCCCCACTCTGGGCTCGAGATTTCCCACCCCGGCTGGTGGGTCGACGCCCATGGAGGCCGGGTCTTCAGCCCGCGAGGCTGGCCCAGCGGATCGCACCGAGCCGATCGAGCCTGGCCGAGCGAATGAGGGAAAGACGTGATCGAAGTGAGGGGACTGAGCATGCGGTACGGCCGCACGCTCGCCGTGAACGACCTGACGTTCACCGTGCAACCGGGACTGGTGACCGGATTCCTGGGTCCGAACGGCGCAGGGAAGTCCACGACCATGCGAGCTGTGCTCGGCCTGGAGATCCCCGCCGCGGGCGAGGCGCTCGTGGACGGGCGTGCGTACGCGTCGCTGCGCAGGCCCATGCGCACGATGGGGGCGCTGCTGGACGCCGGGGCGGTGCACGGCGGCCGCACCGCCCGCGCCCATCTCGGCTGCCTGGCGCGCAGCAACGGCATCGGCCCCCGGCGGGTGGCCACGGTGCTCGACCAGGTCGGCCTGGCGGACGTCTCGGAGCGGCGGATCGGCGGGTTCTCCCTGGGCATGAAGCAGCGGCTGGGCATCGCGGCGGCGCTGCTCGGCGACCCGGCGGTGCTGATGTTCGACGAGCCGCTGAACGGGCTGGACCCCGAAGGCATCCGCTGGATCCGCTGCCTGCTGCGATCGCTCGCGGCCGAGGGCCGCACCGTCCTGCTGTCCAGCCATCTGATGAACGAGCTGGCGCTCACCGCCGACCATGTCGTCGTCATCGGACGCGGCCGACTGATCGCCGACACCACGACGGACGCGCTCGCCGCCCGCTTCCAGCGCGACGTGCTGGTACGCGCTGCCCGCCCGGAACGGCTGACGGAGATCCTGCGCGCACACGGCGCGACCGTGACCACCGAGGACGCGGACCCGCCACCGTCCGCCGCGACCGGGACGGGCAACTCGTCCGTACCGGCCGGGATCGGCGGGTTGTCCGTGCGTGGAATGGACGCGGCCGGGATCGGGGAGCTGGCGCTGCGGGCGGGGATCGCGTTGCGGGAGCTGACGCCGCGTAGTGCCTCGCTGGAGGAGGCGTTCATGGAGCTCACCGAGGACAGCCTGGAGTACGGCACCCGCCTCGTCACCGCCACGGAGGCGGCCCGATGATGGACGTGATCGCCTCCGAATGGCACAAGCTCCGCTCACTCCGCTCAAACGCCTACCTGCTGGCCGTCTCCCTCCTCGCCGTGGTGGCCTGCGCCGGTGTGGCGTACCTGATGGGCCGAGGGTTCGACGTCCAGACGGCGGAGGAGCGGCTGCGCTTCACCAGCAACGGGAACGGGCTGGGCACCGGGCTGCCGGTCGCCTACTTCGTGTTCGGCACGCTGGGCGCACTCACGATCACCTCCGAGCACGCCACCGGCATGATCCGCACGAGCCTGACGGCGGTGCCGCAGCGGCACATGTTCCTGTTCGCCAAGGTCCCGGGCCTGGCCGTCGTCGCCCTGGTCGCCGGGCAGGTCATCGCGTTCGGAATGCACCTGGCCGCCCAGGCCGTCCTCGGCGAGCGCGCCGGGCAGATCCTGCTCGACGGGAGCACCCTGGGCACCCCGCTCTCCGATTCGGGCGTGCTCGCCTCGGTGGTCGTCGCCGGGCTGTCCATGGCGGCGGTGGCGCTGATCGGGCTCGGCGTGGGCGCGGCGATCCGCTCCACTCCCGGCAGCCTCGTCGCCTTGGTCATGCTCTTCCTGGTGCTTCCGGTCGCCGCCCGGGCGCTGCCGGCGCCGCTGCGGTCGCAGGTCGGCTCGTACATGATCGAGAACCTGCCGGCGCAGATGGCCGGGGTGGGCGGCGGCCTGCTGGCTCCGCCGGCGGCGGCCGCGCTGCTCGTCGCCTACGTCGCCGCCGCGCTGACGGCGGGCGCGGCGGTGACCGCGCTGAAGGGACGCAAGGTCAAGACCGTGGTCGTCGGCGCCGCTGCGACGCTCCTGGCGGGCCTGGTGGCGGTGCCCACCGCCGGCGGCTCGGCGGGCACTGGCCCGTCCTCCCTGACCTGGCGGCCGTGCGCCGACATGGACGCACCGAAGGACATGCGGTGCGCCTCCGTCCAGGTGCCCCTCGACTGGAAGCAGCCCGGAGGACGGAAGATCACCATCCCCATCGGCCTGCTCCCCGCCTCTGGCTCGGAACGCCGGATCGGCACGGTCTTCTCCATCCCCGGCGGCCCCGGCGCGTCGGGCGTCGACGACTTGAAGCAGTTCCACGGGAAATTCGCGCAGCTGCGTAACCGCTTCGACGTGATCAGCTTCGACCCGCGCAACACCGTCAAGCCCGGCGGCGTGCTGCCCTACGAGTGCCTCGCCACCGGCCCGTGGATCACCCTGCCGGCCGGCCGCGCTGAATACGCCGCGCTCGGACGGGCGAACCGTGAACACGCGCAGCGGTGCCGCGCCGCCGACCCGGAGTTCTTCGACCACATGGACTCGGCCTCCGTCGCCCGGGACATCGAGGTCGTCCGCGCCGCCCTTGGCGAGGAACAGCTGAGCTTCCTCGCCAACTCCTACGGCGGAACGCCCGCCACAGCCTACGCCCGCCTGTTCCCCACCCACATCCGCGCCATGGTCATGGACGGCACCGTCGGCCATGTCGAGGAGACCGCCGCCGGCGAGCCCCGCATGTACGCGAGGATGGAGCGGCAGATGGAGCGGTTCGCCGCCTGGTGCCGGTCCGCCACGGCCTGCGCCCTGCATGGCCAGGACGCCGGCGCGGTATGGCGCCGACTGGTGACCGCCGCGGACCGGTCACCGGTGCCGGTGCAGAACGATCCGGCCGGGGCCGGCTACACCGGGTTCGACCTGAAGGTCGCCGCCGCTCCCAACTTCGTGTCGCCCGGCCAGGAGCCCGACGTCCCGCGCTGGGTCCAACTGGCCGACGCGATCAAGAAAGCCGCCGCCGGCGACGCCTCCGGGTTCGCCGACTACGTCAGGCAGGCCTCGGGCAGT
This sequence comes from Nonomuraea sp. NPDC000554, assembly GCF_040300065.1. NCBI lineage: Bacteria > Bacillati > Actinomycetota > Actinomycetes > Streptosporangiales > Streptosporangiaceae > Nonomuraea > Nonomuraea sp. NPDC000554. The sequence continues at coordinate 241,212 of NZ_JBEPDC010000014.1, forward strand.
CCCAAGGTCCCCTCGTTCGCCGGGCAGGCCATGACCCGCTGCCAGGACGGCAAGGAGTACAGGAGCTACGCGGCCTATCGGAAGGCGCTGCGGAGGGCGGAAGAGCTGTCGCCTGACTTCGCGGGGCAGCAGTCATGGTGGCCGCTCGCCTGCGTCGGCTGGCCGGCCCCTGTCACCAACCCGCCTGCGCCGCTGCCCGCCCAAGGGCTGCCGCCGTTCCTGGGTGTCGGGAGCTGGACGGACCATGACGTGGTCGCCGACATCATCCGCCACGTGCCGGGCTCGTCGAGCGTCCGATACGAGGGCCACGGCCACATGCTCTACATCTACGGCAACAGCGGCTGTGCCACCGCCCACGTCAACCGCTACCTGACGAGCCTGAGGCTCCCTCCGCCGGGCACCACCTGCCAGGCAACACGGTGAGGACCGGCCATCGCGGCCCGTCTCGCCGGTGCCGCTTGGGTTGGTAGTCGCGGTCGGGGTCGTGCATCAGCTCTGGACGGATCTCCAGGATTCCACTGTCGCTTCGGCGATGATTTCGATGCGGCGTCCGTATGCCGGATGCCCATCAGAGACGAAGCTGCCATCCTTGAATGGCAACCCGCAGAACGTAGCGCGGAAGTGCCCGGGAGATCCGCCCTGCGGCAGCGGCGCGTACGCCGCCAATGGTGCCATGTCGTAGCTCGACTGTGCCCTGTGCTTGTTCCGCGCCACCTGATGAGCCGCCACGCGAAGCAGGGCGTCAAGGCCTTTGTCCACGTAGAGCTGCAGCTGGCGAAACTGGCTGTCAAGGTACTTCTCATGGGCTCTGGAAGGATGCTGCAGGAGATACGCGCAGACCACAGGCGCGTGCCACCTGTACATCTGAGGATCAGCCTGCTCTGCAGCCAGGATTCCGTGGTAGTAGTCGACGCACAGACCCAGCGGGCCAGCAATTGCACCGCAGTCGCACTGACCCGGTGTGGGGCTATCTGCCATGGCCCGCAACATAGGTGGACGGCAACGGCCTTGTCGACATTCAGCGCAGTCTCCTGTTCTATGGGCTACACCGGCCTGGTCGTACTTTAGCGATCTTTGAGCTCTCATCCGCTAACGCTATGAGCATCTCCATTCCATGCTGGGTTGCGGACTTCCTCCCGGCCTAGCTGGGGGCTTTATCTTTATAGGTAACTTTTGCGGTTGGTAACATCAGAGGAAGGGAGATATAAACGTCGATGCACTCCTGGCCCATTTGTGAACGGAAGGTAACTTTCCGCGCCTCCAAGGAGGGGTTATGCCGGAGAAGCGTAGGCCATCTGAACACTCGAAGCCAGGGGGTTTTACCCCCGGCTCTGACCAAGCTCCTGTGATGGGCGCGGATGGTCAGCCCCTTCTGGACGAAGACGGCAACCCCATCATGCGTGCCGTCCGGCCTCACGAACATGGCGCCCATAGCGAGCATCTCGAAAGGAGCTTCGAGATACTCGCTGACGGCGGCATCGAGGAGAGGGCAGAGGATAGGCAATGCCCGAAGGAGGGTTAACGCAAGTCTCGCCTCGAGATGAATCGAGTGCGACGGTGACCAGCCGCTCCATCCGCTTCGGCTGTGACGAAACTTGGGCCTCAGCCATGGCGCGGCAGCGGACGGTACAAGAGAATGAAAAGTTGCGGTTACTCGGCGTGGTTGCGCGACTTCGGGGTGGCGCTCGACCGTGGTCCCGCCGCGCACGGCTGAATCGAGGACCAGCGGTGGACCCTGGACCGGGGTTTCGAGTCTCCTACGCACCGCGGGCCGTCTGGTATCTGCTGCATCGATCGGTGCTGGAGCCCCCCGATGCCCCGGCACCGGTCCGCAGGGCGTGACGAGGAAGCCGCCGCCCGGGTGAAGGAGACCTGACCCATGCGTGGAATGACGGCGCGGGACCAGGACGCGTGGATCTGCTTCATGGACGAAGCCGGCCAGTCACTGAAGCCTCCCAAGGCTCGCACCTGGTCCCGGCCGGGCCACACACCGACCGTCACCGTCGCCGGCAAGGGCACCGGACGCATCTCCCTGGCCGGGCTGGTCTGCATCAAGCCTGGTCAACGGACTCGCCTCATCTTCCGCATGGTGTGCCGATGGGCGACGTCTTCGGTGTCGGGCGTCCCGTGACGGGGAATTTCGCTGGGGCTGTCACAGGCCGCGGGGCTGTCCTGTCTTAGCTGGCGACCGGGCGGCAAGCGATGCCCGGCGTACAGGAAGGCATGTCATGAAGATTGTGGTTATCGGCGGCACTGGCCTCATCGGATCCAAGCTCGTGACGCAGCTGCGCGAGCACGGCCACGAGGCGGTGGCAGCGGCGCCGAGCACCGGCGTCAACACCCTCACCGGCGAAGGGCTCGCCGACGTCCTGGTCGGCGCGTCCGTGGTGATCGACGTGTCGAACGCCCCGTCGTTCGAGGACGCTGCGGTGCTGGAGTTCTTCGAGACCTCCACGCGCAATCTGCTGGTCGCCGAGGCGGCGGCGGGCGTCGGGCATCACGTCGCGCTGTCCGTCGTAGGGACCGAGCGGCTGCCCGACAACGGCTACTTCCGGGCGAAGATCGCGCAGGAGAGTCTGATCAAGGGCTCGTCGATCCCGTTCTCGATCGTCCACGCGACGCAGTTCTTCGAGTTCGTCCGCGGAATCGCCGACGACGCCACGGAGGGCGGGACGGTCCGGATGGCGCCCGTCCTCTTCCAGCCCATCGCGGGCGAGGATGTCGCCCAGGCGGTCGGCAGGATCGCGGTGGGGTCGCCGGTGAACGGCATGGTGGAGGTCGGCGGGCCAGAGCAGTTCCGCATGGACGAGTTCTTCCGCGACGCCCTGGCTGCTTGGGGTGATCCGCGTGAGGTGGTCACCGATCCGCACGCGCGTTACTTCGGGGCCGAACTGGGCAAGCGGACCCTGGTGCCAGGTGATGGCGCGGTTCTGGGCCAGATCAGGTACGCCGACTGGCCCGGCCGGGCCACGCCTGGCAAATAGCGCACCAGCGCCCCGTCCCGCTCTCGTTCGAGGAGGTACGTCATGTCTGGCAGCAATCCGGGGCTCCGATCGACCGCGTGGCAGACGGCGCTCACCGTGGTGCAGGAGGCCGCACCGCCCTTCATCCCTGCCGGAGCGCACGCGATGACCGTGGTCATCGAGTTCCCGCCCGGCGATCCCGGCACGCCGCCGCACCGCCACTCCGGCCCGGCCTTCGGGTACGTACTGGAGGGCGAGATGCTGCTGGAGCTCGAAGGCGAGCCGGAGCGGGTCGTACGCGCGGGCGAGGCGTTCTGGGAGCCGGGTGGCGACGTCATCCACTACCAGGACGGCAACAACCGCGACGACATCCCGCTCCGCTTCACCGTCACGATGCTGTGCGAACCCGGCAAGCCGATGCTCACCCTGGTGGACGACGAGGAACTCGCCCAGCGCGCGGACCGCCGCGCCCCTCGACCGGGAGGACGTCCATGAGCACCCCGATCGGCGGGAGACGCCTCCCGCCCCGGGGGAGGAGGTGATCCGGTGGGATCGACTCGCCCAAGCCGTCTCCAGGAACGTCCTCCCAGGTCGTGGCGCATGATCAGGACTCGTGCCGGAGGTCAGGTCGGTTGGGTCGTCCAGCCGCGCAGCGTAGCGAGGATTGTCGATCGGAATGTGGTCTCGGCCGTGGCGGCGTCGAGCGCCCCGGCCAGTTCGAGGGTCACGAGTCCGTGCAGGGTCACCCAGAGCGAGAGGGCGATGGACGTCGCGTCGCCGGCGAGCAGGGACGTCGACAAGGCGCGATGTATCGCGTCCATAAGTGGTCGGACGGGGTCGTCGGTACCCACCTTGCCCGACGGGTCGAAGGACTGCACGCCACCGAACAGCACCGTGTAGAGGTGGCGGTGCTCGCGTCCCCATCGCCGGTACGCGACGGCGAGCGCGTAGAGGTCGGCGAGGGGGTCGGGGGAGGTCGGCACCGCCGACAGGTCCTGGGACAGCCCGGCGACTGCTCTGTTGCGTACTTCGTCGATCAGCCCGTCCTTGCCGTCGAACAGCGAGTAGACCGCGGCGGTCGCGGTCCCGGCGGCGGCGGCCAGGGCGCGGACGGTGATCGACTCCCGTGGACGGGTCGCGAACATCTCGGTCGCGGACTCGATGAGGCGGTCCTTCACGGTGTCGTCGTTGGTTCTCGGCCTTCCCACGTCGACCAGCCTAGCCGAGCTGGTAGCGTTTCCGAACGTCGTTTTAAAACAGCGTTTGGAAACTCTCGATGCCTCTCACCGCTTCCCTTCGCCTCATCGGCCGCCTGATCCTCGCCTTGCTCGCCGTCGTGGGGCTGGCCGGGTTGTTCCTCGCCCTCATCGTTCTGACGGACGGCGTCCGCTCGGGGATCGCCGCCTGGCTGACCACCCTCGGCACCGGAGTCATCGCCGCACTGTGGCGAGGCCGTGGCCGCACCTGGCCGGGCCGCCTGTGGCCCTTCGCGCCGGTGATCATCGCCGCTGCGCTCACGGCGTCGGTGTGCGTCCCCACCGCCCCCACGACCCGGCAGTATCCGCCCGACCTGCCATTCGTCGCGACGCAGCATTGGAGTCTGGCCACAGGAAGCCGGGTCGCGGTGTACCACTACCCGCCCGCCTCCGACGGCACCCGGCACCCCAAACCGCTCGTGTACCTCCACGGCGGACCCGTCCGCTCCATCTCCGTGCTCGACCACCGATTCCTGCGGCTCCTGGCCGGACAGGGCTACGACGTGTACGCCTACGAGCAGCCCGGCGGCGGACGCAGCGACCTGCTGCCCATGGAGCAGTACACGATCTCCCGGTCCGTACGCGACCTCGCCGCCTTCATCGATCGCCTGGACAAGGGCTCGGTCGACGTCCTCGGATTCTCCGCGGGCGCGGTCGTGCTCACCCGGGCCCTGGCCACCCCGGACGTCGCCGTCCACGTGCACCGGGCGATCATCGCCGAGCCCGGCCCCATGGACGGCCCCACCGCGCTGACCAGCGGACAGCAGGGACGACCGTCCGCGCGCGGCCTCGTACCGGCCCCGACCGGACCGCGGGCGACCCGCGTCCCCCGGTACGCCGTCGCGCTCGGCCTCATCCAACTCGGGCTCCTCACGCCCGACACCGGCCTGATCACGCAGGCCGAAGGCGTCAACGCCTTCAAGGCCGCCGACCTCGGCAGCGACACCGCATCCGTCTACTGCGCGCGGGACGCGCACCGCATCCCCACCGAGGACACGGCGGAGAACTTCTCCTTCAGCGAGGCCGCGAGCCTCCGCATCATGCAGACGATCAAGGACTCACCCTCCATCGCCCCACAGCTGAGGCGCTCCCGCACCCCCGCGATGCTGATGATCGCCGAGTGCTCATCGCAGGTCCGTCAATGGGCGACCGACATCCTTGCCAACGACCCCGCCATCCAGCGGACGCAGTACATGCCCGGTGTCGGACATCGCATGTGGAACGGCCTCGACGACAACAGCGAACGAGCCTCCGCCGTCATCACCGCATTCCTTCAGGACAAACCGGCACCCCTGCGGAACTACCCGGCCCGCGCCGACATCCCCACATTCCTTCGTGAGCACAAATAGCGGCTGACGTAGATGCACCAGGAGGGTCACACCCGGGACGGTGTGGTCCGGGCACCGCGGTGGCCGGGGCGCAGGCCGGGAGCCAGGATCAGGGTGACCGCGACGGAGGCCGCCGCCATCACGGCCATCGCCGTCGAGGCCGTGGTGTACTGGGCGAGGGCACCCGCGAGGGCGGAGCTCACGCCCTGCATGGTGATCATCCCGGACGAATGCAGGCCGAGGGCGTGTCCGCTCAGCTCGTCCGGCGTCAGCTCCATCAGCCGCTCCTGCAGCAGGAGGCCGGCCGCGTAGCCGACGGCGGCGACCGTGACGGCGGCCAGGGCGAGCGGCAGCGGCGGGTCCAGCGCGAAGATCAGGTAGGGGAGGGCCAGCAGCAGGCACAGCGGAACTCCGAGCCGCCCCCGCCGGCGTCGAGAGACGAACCGGCCCGCCCAGACGTCCCCGATCAGCATGCCGACCGCGCCGCAGGCGAACAGGAGGCCGGCATACCGAGGGGCGTAGGGGATGAAGAGGGATTCGCAGCCGACGATCAGCCCGTTGGGAACCCAGAGAGCCAGGTAGACGTGGCGGCGCGGCTTGGAGGACCAGAGCCGGGCGTTGTCGCGCCAGGTGGCGATCGCGGACGGCCGCCCCGTCGCGCGGGGCGGGCGGTGACTGAGACCGAACCGGGCACTGGCCGCGGAGACCAGGTACAACACGGCGCCTGCGAGCAGCGCGCCGCGCGGCGACAGGGCGGTGACGAGCACGCCACCGCCCGCGAACCCGCAGATCTGCACGATGCCGGCCGAGACGTTGAGGACGGAGCGACCGAGCAGGTACCCGTCGCGCTCGAGGATCTCGTTGAGCAAGCCGTAGCGCACCCCGCCACCTAGCGCGGCGAGCGTTCCGAGGACCAGGACGATGCCGAAGATCGCCCAGCCGGGCAGGCCGGGGACGGCCTGGGCGGCGGTGCCGAGGCCGGAGACCGCTGTCAGGCCGGTCAGTGCGACGCGCGGTGGCAGCCGGTCGGCGGCCGACAACAGCGTGGTCGCGCCGATCACCTGGGCGAGAGCGGGCCCGAACATGGCCAGGGAGGAGAGCAGGGGCGAGCCGGTGGCCGTGTAGACCAGCGTGCCCAGAGCCAGCCCGCTGACCGTTTGAGCCGCCGTCTGCCCGGCGGAGCTCAGAAAGAGCGGTGTGAACTCCGGCGCGCGAAAGAGCCCGCGGTAGGTGCGCATGGAGGGAGTCTCAATGATCATTTTGTCGGACCGGTACCGTTTCGCCGGGAGGCGAAACGATGGGCTGGTGGCAGGTCAACGCGGACACACTCGCGGGGGTCCGGTTCGTCGTCTCTCCGCTGGCCGAGGCCACCGCCAGCCTCAAGACCCTGGAACGAGCGACGGCGGCGCATCCGGGCGAGCGCGCGTGGCTCGACGCCCACCTGCCCGCCTACCGCAAGCGGCTGTCCGGCGACCCGATCACCGCGCTGCTCATCCGGGCCGCCCTGGGCCGCACCTGGAACGCGACCTTTCTCACCCCCACCCCCACCTCCACCGGCGACGGCGAACCCGCCTTCGAACAGGAGTTGGCGCGTATCCGGCAGACACCACCCGAGACCGCCCGCGCCGACCTCACCGAGTCCCTTGGCGGCCCGCTCCCCACGCGGTTGCACCGTTCAGACCTGCCCGAACGCACCGCCGACCTCCTGCAATGGGTGTGGGGAGAAGCGGTGCTCCCGTACTGGCCGGGGCGTCGTGAAATCATCAAGGCCGACATCATCACGCGTACGGCGAAGCTGAGCCGCGGCGGCTGGGCGGCGGCTCTTGATGACATGCGCCCCGGAATGCGCTGGCTCGGGGGGAGCCGACTGCAGATCACCATGCATGACCACGCCCCGCGAGAACTGTCCGGCGCACAGCTGATGTTCGTCCCCGTGACGCCACGCCAAAGCTGGCTCTCCTGGGATCTCTCGCACCGGCACGCGGTGGTGTACCCCTGCTCGGGCATCCTGGCCGAGGCGGGCCGGGCGTCGGTGCCCGAGAGCCTGGGCAAGTTGCTCGGGCCGGCCCGAGCGGGTGTCCTCGTCCTCCTCGAAACCCCGAAGACCACGACACAACTGGTGGCCTTGACCGGGCAGGGCCTGGGATCGGTGGGCCGACACCTGAAGATCATGCTCGACGCCGGCCTGATCCGGCGACGTCGCGCCGGGCGAGCCGTGTTCTACTACCGGACGGACGCCGGGGAGGTTCTCATGGAGGCGCAGCAGACCGGAACATAGTGCCGTAAGCCAGCAAGGCGACACGGCATCAGGTCTGTCCGCGGATCGTGGCGTGGACTGCCTCGAGGTCCACCGCCTCGGGAGCGACCCGCCACTGGGCGTGAACGCCGATGACGGCCCCCACCAGCAGGACCGTGAACGCCTCCGGGGTCGCGCCCTGGCCAGTGGCGAGCGCCTTGTCGGCGATGTCGATGAAGCTCGTCTGCCGGTAACCCTTCTCGACGAAGAGCTCGGCGGCGGCCGTCACCAACAGCCGGCGGCTCTGCTGAGCCCTCTCGATACGTCACGTGGCCACGCGGAACATCGAACCACGCATGCCAGAAGGCAGAGCAAATGCTGGTCGGTATAGCCTATGTCAGTCAACATAGAACCAAGGAGGTTCTCTATGCGTTGGGCGACTTACGCGACGGACACCGGAGACCGCGTCGGAGTGATCAGCGAGGACCGGATCCACCCTGTCGCGCCGGGCGTGAGCCTGATCGAGCTCATCGGCCGGGGCGCGGAGGAACTCCGGGCGACCGGGGAGGCGGCCCTGACGTCGGCGACGTCGACGGTTCCGCTGGCCGAGGCCAGGCTGCGCCCGCCGATTCCGCGCCCGCCCTCGGTCCGCGACTGCCTGTGCTTCCTGGACCACATGCGCAACTGCCAGCAGGCCGCCGGTCAGCCGCGCACGCTCAAGGACGCCTGGTACCAGATCCCGGCCTTCTACTTCGCCTGCCCCTCGACGATCGTCGGCCCGCACGACGACGTGGCGATCTCGCCCGGCAGCGCCTGGTTCGACTTCGAGCTGGAGATCGCCGCGGTCATCGGCCCAGGCGGCCGAGACCTCACCCCGGAGCAGGCCGAGGCGCACATCATCGGCTACACCATCTACAACGACTGGTCGGCCCGAGACCTGCAGATGCGCGAGACGCCGCTGGCGATCGGCCAGGCCAAGGGCAAGGACGGCGCAACCACGCTCGGCCCGTTCCTGGTCACCCCGGACGAGCTCCACCCCTACCGCCGCGACGGCAGGTTCGCCCTGCGGGCCGAGGCGAAGGTCAACGGCGCGACCATCGGCTCGGGCCGTACCGACGCGATGGACTGGAGCTTCGGAGAGGTGATCTCCTACGCCTCGCGCGGCGTGGACCTGCTGCCCGGTGACGTGTTCGGCTCGGGCACGGTTCCCGGTTGCTGCCTCATCGAGCATCTGTCCCTCGCCGATCCGACCGCCTTCCCCGGCTGGTTGCGGGACGGCGACGTCGTCGAGCTGACAGTCGAGGGGCTGGGCCGTACCCGCCAGACCGTCCGCGCGTCCGCCGCGCCGTACCCGCTGACGCCCCGGCACAACCCCGACCGGCGGCCGCCGCGCCCGCGGGTGAACCGCGCCCCGTCGAAACTGCCCTACACCCGCGGCCTGCACGAGGTCGCCGCGGGCGTGTGGGCCTGGCTGCTGCCCGACGGCGGGTACGGCTGGAGCAACGCGGGACTGGTCGCTGGCGAGGGCGCCTCCCTCCTGGTCGACACCCTGTTCGACCTGCCGCTGACCGCCGAGATGCTCGACGCCATGCGTCCGATCACCGATCGGCACCCGCTCACCCACGCCGCCATCACCCACTCCAACGGCGACCACACCCACGGCAACCAGCTGCTGGGCGAGCACGTCCAGATCATCGCCGCGGAGGCCACCTGCACGGAGATGCGGCACGAGATGCCCCCTGAGATGCTGACCGCCGCCCAGGTCATGGACGTCGGCCCGGCGACCTCCTACTTCCGTGAACGCTTCGCCGCCTTCGACTTCAGCGGCATCCGCCTGCGACTGCCCGACCTGACCTATGACGGGGAGCTCACCCTGGACATCGGCGGCCGCGAGGTGCGCGTGCTGAACCTCGGCCCCGCCCACACCGCCGCCGACTCCGTCGTGCACGTGCCGGACGCGGGCGTGCTCTTCGCGGGCGACCTGCTGTTCGTCGGCTGCACCCCGATCGTGTGGAGCGGCCCGATCGCCAACTGGATCACCGCCTGCGACAAGATGATCGCCACCGGCGCCGACACGATCGTCCCCGGCCACGGCCCGGTCACCGACCCCGACGGGATCCGCGCGGTGCGCGACTACCTCACCCACGTGGTCGAGCAGGCGGACGCCGCCCACGCCCGCGGCCTGTCGTTCTTCGAGGCGGTCGCGGCGGTGGACCTCGACGAGTACGCCACCTGGCTGGACGCCGAGCGGATCGTGGTCAACCTCCACCGCCGCTACCGCGAACTCGACCCCGCCGCCACACCCCAGCTGGACCAGATGACGCTGATGGCCATGATGGCCGAAAGGGCGCTCTCGTGAGGCTGCCGAAGAGCGCGTACACCTCCCACCCGTGGCGCATCCATGAAGTCACGAAGGACTTCTCGGTCGAGGATGTGTGGTCGTTCCGCACTCCCGGAGCCGGGCCTGACGACTTTCCGACGATGGTCGCAGCGTTGCAAGCCCGCGCCGGACTCGCGCAGCAGTCCTGGCTGTCGAGGTTGCTGTTCGACATCCGATGGAAGCTCGGCGCGCTCCTCGGCTGGGACGAACCATCAGCGGGCGTCGGCGCGCGGGTCACCTCGCTCCGCGACCGCCTGCCCAGCGACGTCCGTGACGCTCCCCGCGGCCTGGACAACGAGAACATGCCCCTCAAAGCGGTCTACGAGCTCGACATGGAGGCCGCTCGCGAGCTGGCGAACAAGACCGTGCACACCGTGATGCATCTCGGCTGGGTTCAAGGCGCGAACAGCGACTACGAGCTGCGGATGACCGTCCTCGTCAAGCCCAACGGATGGTTCGGGCGGCTCTACATGGCCGCCATCGCGCCTTTCCGGTACCTCATCGTCTACCCAGCCCTGACCCGGCAATGGGAACGAGCCTGGCTCGACCGCGACCATGTGGAAGGGATGTCACGATGAACTCCAGAAAGCGGCTGCTCCGCTGGGCGAGCGGGATCATGCTCGTGCTGGGAGCAGGGCACCTGTCCATACTGGCGTTCACCGCCTGGGACGACGTCACCGGCTGGGTGGATCGGGGGCTGTGGGCGGCCGTCCCGCTCGAACTCGCGGACGGGGGCGCCGCTCAGACGGTGGAGTCCCTTCAGAACAAGGTCACCTTCTGGGCCGGTCCGGGAAGCTTCGCCGTGCCGCTGATTCTCTTGGGGTGCCTGACATGGCACCTGGCTGGACGCGGGGTGGCCGTGCCCGCCGGAATCGGCTGGGGCCTCGCGGCGTGGTGCGTGGTGGGCGGCGTCCTTCTGGTTCCATCACCGTACTTCGCCGGGACCATCGCCGGGGCACTCATCGTCCTGGCGGCGCGGAAGGGCGATCGGTCGCAAGCAGCCCGGGACCGGGAGACGGACCTGGCGGTGTAGCGTCTCGCGATGAAGGACATGAGCCAGGTGCTTGTGATCGTGGGCATCGCGACTTCGGCGCGGTCGCCGAAGGGGAGCGACCGTTACCCGCCCTGGCCGAGAAGTCGTCCTCACACATCGGCCATCCAGCCTGTCATCGCTGCTCGACGGCTGAGAGATGCGGGCCGGACAGGGCAGCCGACCAGGCGGAACAGGGGGCATTCCGCATGACGGATACCGGGCCGGCGAACCCGTCCGGTGGCTCGGAGGATCTCGAACAGGCCGCAGCGATCTTCGCGGACCTGCGACCGCGCCTGTTCGGGATCGCCTACCGGATGCTGGGCAGTTCCGCCGAGGCCGAAGACCTGGTGCAGGACGTCTGGCTGCGCTGGCAGACCAGTGACCGCGGCACGGTGGTCAACCCGGCCGCGTTCCTGGCGACGGCGACCACCCGGCTGGCCATCAACGCGGCGCAGTCCGCGCGCGTGCGCCGCGAGACCTACATCGGCCCGTGGCTTCCGAACCCGTGGACACCAGCGCGGATCCGCACCTCGGAGCCGAGCGGGGCGAGGCTCTCGGGTTCGCGGTCCTGCTCCTCTTGGAGCGGCTGTCGCCCAACGAACGTGCCGCGTACGTGCTGCGGGAGGCCTTCGACTACCCGTATCGGCAGATCGCCGACATTCTCCGGCTCAGCGAGCCGGGGGTCCGCCAGTTGGTCAGCCGGGCTCGCAAGCACGTCCTCACCGGGCGACGGGCCCCGGTGAGCGGGGCCGAGCAGCGGCGGCTGCTGGAGGCGTTCGTCGCCGCCGCCCGCTCCGGCGACCTGGCCGCGCTGGAAGAGCTCTTCGCGCAGGACGTCACCAGCTACTCCGACGGCGGCGGTGTCGTCCGGGCCTCGCGCGTCCCCGTGGTGGGGGTGTCGCGGGTGGCCAAGTACGTCAGGGCGTTCGCGGACCGGTTCTGGGACGGGGTCGAGGTGGCGTGGGGGAGCGCGAACGGGCAGGCAGCCGCTCTGCTGCACCGCGACGGCGCGGTGTTCACGGTGCTCACGGTCAACGCCTCGGCCCAGGGCATCGACCAGGTGCTGTGGATGATGAACCCGGCCAAGATCACCGCGGTGTCGGCCGCGGCCTGACCCGCCGCGAGAGGCCGCCCGGCCTGCGCATACACGATTTGCACCAAACGCGAGCATCGGAACGTGACGGCAAGCTGACCACCGAACAAGAGGCGAAGTGTCGGTCATCGGTCGCTTGGCATGATCATCAGTGGCAGCACGATCGTGCTGGCCGGGCGGTTCAGCCGCCTTTCGAAGGATGAGGCCAAGCACGGCCTGGAGGCGCTGGGCGCGAAGGTGACCGCGTCGGTCTCGGCGAAGACGGACCTGGTCTTCGCCGGGGCGAAGTCGGGGGCCAAGGCGGGTCCGGCGGCGGTGCGCGGCGTTCCGATCTACGACGAGGACGCGCTGGCGAACGTGCTCGCAGGTCGGGAGCCCGGCACGCCGCCGCCGTCCCCGCCGTTCACCGGTGTCCCGGACGAGCGGATGGGCCCCGACGAAGCCCTCGACACTCTCAAGAACGCCGACTGGTCCACGTTCTCCCCGGGGCGCGACACCGTGCCGTTGCGGGACGCCCTCCAGGCTCTGGAACGCGTCCACGGCGTCACCGACGCGCATCGCCTCGCGACCACCCGCCTCCGCGACGCGGGCGCGCAGCTGCGCCACTCCGACGTGCACCACGGCCGGCTCAACGGCCACGCGCTCAGCCCGGACGGCCGCCACCTGGCGGTCGGAAGCCATACCGGCGACGACTACGACCGGGGCGGGGTTCTGCAGGTCTTCGAGGTCGCCACCGGCCGCTGCGTCCACGCGATCGACGGCATCATGGGCGGCGTCGGCTTCCCGGACCACATGCGCAGCCTCCAGTGGTCGGCGGACGGCACGCGAATCGCACTGGAGTACGACACCAACGCGACCGGCGTGTGGGACCCGTTCGGCACCGCCCGCGAGCCGATCGCCGACGCGTTCTTCCTCGCCTCCGGCAGGCCGCCGGGCATGGCCTTCGCCCCGGAGGGGAGGCGCGCGTTCGTCTACGGAGGCGAGTCGCACTTCCTGCGCAACGTCATCGTGGCGATGCACGAGGGCTCGGTCGCCGGGCCGCCGGACGCCTGCCCGGAGGGAACGGAGCCGATCGAGTTCGGCGGACCCTTGCCGGACGAACTCCGGGAAGCCAGGGGTGACGAGCCCGAGCTCATCCTCGGCCGGGCGTTCTGGTCGCGCGACGGCTCCCGTGTCTACGGAGAGGCGACGGACGAGTACGCGGCGATCTCGCTCGACGTGGACAAACGGCAGGTCTCCTGGATTCTGGGCCTGGAAGAGGAGCAGGATGCGGCTCCGCCCGAGTGGAGCCTGGACGAACGGCTCCTGGCCTACCAGCGCGACGGAAAGCTCATCATCGCCGACGCGCTGACGGGTGAGACGACGGCGGAGCTTCCGGGCTACCCGGGCGCCGACGTCGTGTGCTGGGGGCCGGGCGGGCGGCTGGCGGTAGTGGACCCGGCGGGCGGGACCGTCGGGATCATCGAAGGGACGACCGGCGCGCACCTCCACGACCTGACCGTTCAGGCGGCCACCTCCAACCCGCGCGGCTGGGACGCCCGGTCGTGGGTCTGGTCACCGAACGGCGAGCGGGCCGCCTGTGTCACCGCCGAGGGACGGATCGAGATCTGGTCGCTCGATGCACGCCCCGAACGGCTGCGCGTCCTGGACGGCATCCGGCGCACCATCGGCCAGTGGGATCACGGCTTCGGCCTGGAATGGCCCGCCGACGACGTGCTGATCGCCATCGGCCCGCACGCGGTGCGCTTCCTACGCCCCGACACCGGCGAGATCGTGGCCGACCACCCCTTCCACCACGCCCCGGCCGCCCGTCGCCCGCTCTTCTTCACCGGCCGTGACCTCGGCGACCGGCTCCGGCTCGACCCGACGTTCGCGCTGGACCAGGACACCTGGGCGGTGGCGTTCGAGGACGGCACGGTCATCGCGCAGCCCGGCCGGAAAGACGAGCTCGCGGAGCTCGCGGAGCTCGACGGCCGGCTCTCCTGGTCCATCGCCCGCCGCTTCGCCTGGCCGTTCCGCTGGGGCGACCAGGAAACCTTCCCCGACCCCGCCCACGCGGGAGTGGGGGCGGCCGCACCTGAGACCGAGCGGCTGCTGGCACCCTTCCGGGGACGTGGCAGCACGGCAGAGGCGACGGGGACGTGGCCACCACCCGACACCGCCACCGTCACCGATCTGATCACGGTGGTCCGGGGAACGCTCGTCGACCTGACCCGTCCGGACTCGGTCGTCCAGGGCGAGTGGACCGTCAACACGCTCCAGCAGCTCGCGATGGTCTGCGCCCGGCGGGGCGAGGCCGCCGAAGCCCGCGAGCTGGCCCTCGCGATGCCAGAACACCGGCGACGTCTCGGACACCTCGCGCGGATCGCGCTCGCGCTCGGCGCGGCCGGTTTCGACGCCGAAGCCGCCGCCGTCTTCCCCTGCGCCGACAGCGATCTCGCGGACGTGAGCAACGCGGCGGACATGGCGGCGGTCGCCGGGGCCTGCGCGGTCCTGGGGCAGCATGAACGCTCCGAGCAGTGGTTCGCCTCCGCGCGCGAGGCCGCCGACGCCCATCGTTCGAACTGGGAGGTCCGTCTGCCGCTGGTCTGGGCGCTCACCGAGTGCGGCCGGGAGCAGGAGGCCCGCGTCGTGCTGGACGAGGGCGTGGGCACGCCAGGGGACCGGCACCACGGCGTGCCCTGGCTGGTCTGCCTGCTGCGGCGGGGCGAGATCGAGCTGGTGCGCGAGCTGATCGGGGAGCGCAGCGAGCCGAACGACCCGGACAAACCGCACGCCTACGGCGTGCGCTGGTTCGACGACTGGGCGGCAGCCCGCGCGCTCACCGTCTACGGGCAGCCGGATCTGCTCCGGCTGTGGGGCGACGTCAACCGGGCCTGGGTGCGGGACGACCTGCCGACGGCCGAACGGATCGCGGCCACCGGCAGACCCACCGGCCCGACCGACGACCAGCTGACCGATCTCGCCGCCCAGCACGCCGGGCTAGCGAAACTCCCCAAGGCGACGAAGCGCCGCGAGTCCGCGCAGGTGGCACGGAACGCGGCGGAGTGCGGCCATGTCACCGCCGTGCTCGACCTGCTGCCCGGGACGGGCGACCCCGGTGACTACGGGCTGGACAGCAACACGCGCACCTGGGTCGCGCTCAGCGCCCTGCGGACCGTCGCGATCGGCGTGGACGTCGACGTGTGGTGACCGGGTGCCCCGGCAGGCGCCTCAGCCGCTCTCCGTAGGCTGCCTGGCCGGTTCTTCAGCTCGGGCCGGTGGCTCCCGACGGCGTGACGGCGATGGGCGGCGCAGCCATCAAGGGGTCGCCGGTCGCGGGCGGCCCCTCACGTCTCCAGGGTGAAGAGCATCCAGGACTGGTCCGGAGCCAGGCCGGCGAGTTCGCGGCCGCACTCCCGAAGCACCTGCGGGCCCGAGGTGATGTGCGCGGTGCCGGCGTGGACGTCCCTGAACAGCCGTTGGATCAGCCCGTCGCGCAGCGCCGAGGTGCCGCCCGAGGCGTAGACGAATCGGGCCACCTCGGCGACCGTCGACGTGACGTGGTTGAGCGCCAGCCGCACCATCGTCTCCTGGCGGACGTCGAGCGTCCGGCCCGAGTCCAGGATGCGTTCCGTGTCGTCCCACGTCTCGTGCACCAGGGCCTTCGCCGCGCGGAACGTCGCCTCGGCACGGGCGAAGTCGGCGTGGAAGGCGTCGCTGTCGGCGATCTGGCCGGGACGCCCGGTCCGCGCCCCGGCGTAGCGGATCAGCTCGTCGAGCAGTCGGCGGCCGACACCGAGTGCCCAGGCGGAGTGGCAGATCAGCGCCTGGCCGAGCACGCCGAGCCGGTAGATCGCGCCGCCGCGCAGCGGCTCGTTCTGCGTGAAGATGTGCGTCTGCGACTCCGGTACGAAGACGCCGTCGATGGCGTAGTCGATGCTGCCTGTCGCGCGCAGGCCCAGGACGTCCCAGTTGCCGAGCATCTTGACGTCTTCGATCGGGGTGATGAAGATCCGGGTCTCGTCGGTGCCCTCGATGGCGCCCAGGCTGTGGACGTACTGGGCGTGCGGCATGCCCGAGGCGAAGCCCCACTGCCCGCTGAGGCGGAAACCTCCGTCTTCGCGTACGGCGGTGCCCGGCCGGGTGCCCTGGCCCGCGAAGAGCGGCGTCCGCGGGCCCTTGAAGATCCGCTCGACGGCCTCGTCGCCCAGGTAGGCGCCGGCCGTACCGTTCTCCAGTGTGGTGGCCATGACCACCCAGCCCGTCGAGGGGTCGGCGTACGAGAGCTCTTCGAAGACGGCGATCAGTTCTCTGGGGGACAGCTCGGCGCCACCGAGTGGCGCGGGCACCCATATGCCGAAAAGTCCTGCTTCGTGGAGGGCGTCCACGACGGAGGTGGTGAGCCTGCCCTGCGCCTCGGCCGTGGCCGCGTCGCGCTCGATCAGCGGACGCAGGTCGCGGGCTCGGTCCAGCAGGGTGGTCCCGGCGGTGTGCAGTCGCGGCGTGTCGCTCATGTCCAGGTGCTCCTGTTCGTGATCGTCGGCGCTCTTACTCCGTCAGATCACGTAAGTGGCACGTTGTCCAGAGCCAGCATGATCTCGTCGGCCGTCCGCAACCTGTTCACCAGTCCCCGGGCGCACGAACCGGCCGCCTCGTCGAACAGCCCCCGGAACAGCTCAGAGTAGAGCTGTCGCGGGAACGGGATCCCGCCCGATCACCTTGATCGGGCGGGACCCGTCAACTGCGCCTTCCGCACGGGCGAGAGCGCGCCGGGCGAACGGGACGCCGAGGCTCGCTAGCGCACGACCAAGGAGTCGTGCTCTGACGGCAGTGGTGTGGGGCGGGCTTGGCGGTACCAGTCGAGAATCTGCTCACCGGTCCAGAACTCGACGTCCTGATGGGCACGGATGTGCTGCAGGGCCTGCTCGAAGTACCTCAGGCGGTGCGGTGCGCCCATGATGTAGGGGTGAACGACCAGCGCCATGACCCGGGCAGACTCGGCAGAGTCCCTATAGAGCTGGTCGAACTGGTCGACAGCCCGCTGGAAGTACTCGCGAGCCGGATGATGCTGGATCAGCATCATCGCGACGTCGTTGCACTCCTGGGTGTAGGGAATGTTGACGATGGGCGAGGTCCGGGTGGCGAGCTCCACAGGTTGGTCATCCAGCACCCAGTCGCACACGTACTCGTAACCCTCCTCGACGAGGATGTCCGGCGTCTCCCAGGTCTCGGTCAGTCCGGGGCCCAGCCAGCCCCGCGGCCGGACACCGATCGCGGACTCGATCGCCCGGGTGGTGGCCCGGATGTCGGCTCGCTCGTCCTCGACCTTCTGCATGTTCTTCTGGGTGAACCCGTGACCGATGAACTCCCATCCGCGATCTTGCGCCGCCCGCGCGATCTGCGGATAGTGCTCGACGGCCTGCCCGTTGATCGCCAAGGAGGCTCGCACACCCTGGCGGTCCAGTGACCGGAGCATGCGCCAGAAGCCGACCCGGTTGCCGTACTCGTGCCAGGCCCAGTTGGGGACGTCGGGTGCGGGGATGCCACCAGCCGGAGGGGTCAGGACGGTCCGGGGCATGGGATCGGTGTCGGACCAGGTCTCCACGTTGACGATGACCCAGACCACCATGCGCCCGCCATCGGGCAAGGTGAGCGCGGCGCGGCCCTCGATGGGGTCGTACTCGAGCCGTTCACTGGGACGCATGGGTGTCTCCTTCACTGATGGTCACGGTCAGGGCGGGCAGGCCGGTGATCTCGACGCGAATCCGGTCACCGGGGTGCACGGCGGCGACGCCGGCCGGAGTTCCGGTGTAGATCAGATCGCCGGGCATCAGCCGGTAGGAGCGGGACAGGTGACTGATGATCTCCGGAACGTTCCAGATCATCAGGCCCAGGCTGGTGTGCTGCCGTTGGCGGCCGTTGACACTCAGCCGCAGTTCCCCGGACAGGGTCGAGGTGGCCTTCTCGACGGGCAGGATGGAGCCGCAGGGCGCGGAGTGATCGAAGGACTTGCCGGCCTCCCAGGGGTGCGCCATGTCGCGGCAGTCTCGCTGCCGGTCGCGCCGGGTCAGGTCGATGCCGGCGGCGAGCCCGAAGATGTGCCCTGGCGCGTCCTGCGAACTGATGTCGGACCCGGCCGCGCCGATGGCGACGACGAGTTCCCCCTCGAACTGCAGATCTCCGGTTTGGGGCGGATAGGGGATGGTGGAGCCGTCGGGGACGACGGCGTCCGTCGGCTTCTGGAAGAAGAAGGGGTCGTCGCGTTCGTCGCCCTCCCGCATCTCCCGGATGTGGTCGAGATAGTTGCGCCCGACACAGTAGACGCGGCGGACGGGGAAGGCCTCCGGCCTTCCGGTAACGGGCAGGGCAGTCTGGGCGAGTTGCCAGAGCACGGGTTCGGTCATGGGTCAGTGATCCTGGGTCGTAGTGGTCTTGCTGAACAGGTGCGGGCGCAGGGTGAGAGCGAGGACGGCACCGACCAACGAGAAGCCGACGATCTGCACCATGCCCGCCGTGATCCAGTCGGTGGCCGACACCAGGCGGCTGAACAGCAGCCCGGCGACGCCCGCGGCGACATAGATGCAGGTGACGAACAGTCCGGCCGCGCGGCTGACGATCGCGCTGTTGACGGACTTGACGAGGTAGCTGGCAGCGGCGACGTACACGCCGCTGCTCGCGAAGAGTCCGAACAGGAACGAGAAGGTCGCCTGCCAGGCCGTTGAGCCGGGGCCGAGGAACAGGGCGCACCCGGACGCCGCGACACCGAGGTTGAGAGCCGGCAGCACGATCCGCGGACTCCACCGGTCGACCAGGTAGCCGCCGAGCGGGGAGGCGAACGCCGCCAGCCCGGACAACCCGATGACGAATCCGGCCCCGCCAGGGGTGAAGTCCAGCTGCTCACGGAGATAGCTGGCGTACAGGCCGATGAAGGCGAAGTCGGCAAGGCCGAAGAGCGCGACGATGACGGCGAGCACGAGTGGGTTGCGGGACAGGAGCGTGTCCGCGCCACCGATGTGCAGCGGCGAGTCCGCCGACGAGTCGGCCTCCGTGAATCGCGGCGACACCAGCACCACGATGGCCAGCGCGAGGGCGACGCCGATGGCGGCGAACACCAGCATCGGCGCCCGCCACGTGCCGTGACTCTCGAGCAGGCTGCTGCCGAGCGACGGGCCGATGACCGCCCCGGCGGCGAAGGCCACGTTGACGCTGCCGATGGCCACGCCGCGACGGGCCGGGAACGCGCTCGAGGCCACGGCGATGATCATCGCGAGTTGCAGCGCCTCACCGACTCCGGAGAGCACCCGCCACAGCACCATGTCGGTGAACCCGATCGAGGCGGTGGTCAGGGCGGTCGCGATCGAGAACACCACGGTGCCGGCGACGATCGTCCGTTTGCGCCCAAGCGTTCGCTGGAGCCGTCCGGCGGGCAGGCCCGCCAACCCCATTCCGATGGCGAACACGGTGGCCTGCAGTCCGGCCGCCTCGAGACTGAAGCCGTACTCGCCGCGTACCTCGACGAGCAGGATCGGAAAGACCATGCGGTCCATGGCGTTGACGGCGTAGGCCAGCAGCAGCAGGCCGAACATCGCGACCGCGGCTCTGGGGGCCAGGGCTTCCCTTGGGGAGGGCAGGGTGGGGTGGGGGGTGGTGCTCATCATGGACTTCCTTCATCTGCGGTCGTCGGTGGATCCGAGATGGTCTGGGACGGGGGGTTGGTGGCGCGGGCGGGCCAGTCTCCAGCCGCCGCGGCTCTGCGCAGCAGCGCGTCGCGGCGGGCCGCGGACACGGTGACGGGATCCGCCGCGCCGTCGGCTTGCTCAAGCCGTCCGTGTCGCTTGAGAATCCGGCCGTCGGCGATGACGGTGTCGATGTTGTCGATCTGGCCGGTGTAGACCAGCGCCTCGACCGGGTCGCCGGAAGGGACCAGGTTGATGTCGGACGAGCGCAGGATCACGAGGTCCGCGCGCTTGCCGGGGGTAACCGAACCTACGCGCTCCTGCAGTCCGAGATCCTTGGCGCCGTCGATCGTCGCGAACTGGAGCAGCCTGCGCGGTGTGACCGTGCCGGAGCCGGTGCGGGCGGCCTCGACCGAAATGATCGTGCGCAGGTGCCCGAGTATGTCCGCACTGGTCGGCATGGCGAGCGTGTCCAGGGAGAGCGACACCTGCACGCCGGCTTCGAGGAGCTCCGTGAGCAACGGGAAGCCCATGGTCCGCATCTCCGTGATCGGGCTCAGCGACACCCGGGTCCGGGTGCGGGCCAGGGCCTGGATGTCCTGCTCGCCGGCGTGGACGGCGTGGACGATCTGCACGTCCTCGCCCAGCAGTCCGAGCTCTTCGAGGCGGACCAGGCCGCAGCTGCGGCAGCCTTCCTCGCGCAGGCATCGGTCGCAGTGCATGGTGATCGGCAGGCCGAGCGACCGCGCCGCCGCCCACTCGCGCTCGTACACCTCCGGAGGGGTGCGGTAAGGGCCGCGCAGGGCGACGCCGAAGTCCAGCCGGCCGTCGAGACGGTCACCGGGCCAGCGCGCCCGCAGCGCCGCCAGGTCGTCGAGGTCGTTCGTGCTGCCTGGGGCGGCCGAGTCGGGGGGACCGTAGGAGAAGCGTCCGCGCAGGCCGGAGTCCAGATGTGCCTGGATGTTGGCGTCAGCGTCCTGAGGCCCGCGGACGTTGTGGTCGAAATTGTGCACCGTGGTGATGCCACCGCTGATCGCCTCGGCCAGCCCGAGGCGGGCCGCCCAGTAGAAGTCCTCCAGCTCGAAATGCGGCGCGAGCGCGCGCTTGACCGTGAAGTAGTCCGTTCCGGGCCGGTCGCCGACCGTGCCGCGCAGGAGCGAGTTCCACAGGTGCCAGTGCGTGTCCACGAACCCGGGAAGGGTCACCGTTCCGACCGCGTCGATGATCTGCACGTCCCCGGCCTCGCGGTCCGCGTCGTGCGGGCCGACGGCGATGATCTGACCGGCGCGGATGAGGATGTCGGCGGATGGAAGGTCCCCGATGGCAGAGTCCATCGAGATCACGTGCGTGCCCACGATGAGCAGGTCGTGTCGTTGGCGCATTGGTTACCTTACGAAGAGTGCGACGGACAGGACGAGACCGACGCCGACGATGAGCCAGCGAAGGTATCGGGGTGGCACGCGCCGGGCGAGGACCACTCCGCTTCGGCCACCCGCAAGACCGGTGAGCGACATCACGGCCACAGGAATCCATTCCACCGGCCCGAACATGGTGAAGCACAGCGCGGAGACCGCGCCGACGAGTAGTGACAGGGCGCCCTTGAGGGCGTTGAGCCGGTGCAGGTCCGCGGCCACGAAGGTGCCGAGGACGGCGAGCATCATCACGCCGAGTCCCGCGGCGAAGTAACCGCCGTACATCGAGACCGCGAACTGGCCGATCAGCAGCCCGGGGCCGCCGCCGGCGGCCTTCGCCTTGTCGAGACGTCCCGCCACCATGCCCTGCAGGGCCAGGGCGATGACGGACACGAGGACCAGAATCGGGACGACGGATCGGAACTGCTCCGCCGGCGCGCCGAGCAGGATCGCCGACCCGCACGCCGCGCCGGCGACGCTGACCGCGGCGAGTTGCCGGACCTTCGGGCCGACCATGGCCAGTTCGTCTCGGTACCCGACCAGCCCGCCCACATAGCCGGGCAGGGTGGCCAGCGCGCTGGTGACATTGGCCGCCACGGGCGAGTAGCCCATGGCCAGCAGTGTGGGAAACGAGATCAACGAGCCGCCGCCGGCGACCCCGTTCACGGCACCGGCCAGGAAGCCCGCAACGGCGAGGGCGGTCAATCGCAGGGGGTCCAGCACGGCTCTCCTTGCCTCGCGCTCACATCTGGGTACCAAGTATCCACTGCATGCAATGCATGTCAAGGGTTCACTCGACGTTCGCAGGCGCTTCACCGGCCACAACTGCCATGGGAAGCCGCCGCACCCGAGAGCGCCCCGGCCTCGGCGCCTCCAGGCCGGCCGACTTGCATGCAGCGTATACTGATCAAATGGCGATCTCATCGGACTCACAGCCCGGCAGCGCCCACGCGGTGTATGTCGCCCTGCGCCACAGGTTCTCAGATGGCGAATACGCGCCCGGCCAGCGGCTCACCGAGACCGCCCTGGCCGCGGACCTGGGAGTCAGCCGGACTCCGGTACGCGAGGCGATCGGAAGACTGCTGGCCGAAGGGCTGGTCATCCCGGCGGCCCGAGGGGTCGCCGTCGCGGCGCTGACCTCGAAAGAGGCGGAACAGCTGTTCGTGCTGCGCGCCGACCTCGAGGCGCTGGCCGCGGAGTTGGCGGCCAAGCGGCAGGCGCAGGGCCAGCTTGCACCCGTCGAGGTCGACGCGCTCGACCGAGCCGTGGACCAGATCGAGATCGCCGTGAAGGCACACGACCCCCGCGCATCCGCGCAAGCGAATCTGGCCCTGCACCGCGCCATCGGAGCAGCGGCCGGCAACGCCTTCCTCGAGGATGCCCTGCACCGGGTGTGGGACCGAATCGCGGTCACGACCGTCGCGAACCTGGACGACCCGCACTGGGCGGGCGCGATCACCGAACAGCACCGTGCCATCGTCGCCGGAATCCGCGCCGGAGACCCGGAGACCGCCCGGCGCGCGGCCAAGACGCACATCGAGGCGGCCGGTCGCGCCTATCGGCCGGCCACCTGAGAATCGGTCCTGTCGGTCCCGGGGTGCACGGCTGCTCCGGCCGTCCCCGTCAGGCGGGCAACAGCGCCGACGGGTCCCTGTCGGGCGGGCCTGCCGGCCACCACTCGCCCTCGCGCAGGGTGAACGGGTACCAACGGCCGTCGCGGCCGTAGCGGAGCTGCAGGGTGCCGAGGGTCCACCGGTTGCGCCAGGTTTCCAGCCGTGGCGGCTGCTCGCCCTCCCAGGCGGACTCCAGCAGCGCCTGGGCTCTGGCCAGGTCCTGCTTGGGCGGCGTCCAGGAGGTCTCCAGCGCGTCGAGGCCGTCAGCGCCGCCGTACCGCCAGGCCCGGACGGCCGCCTCCAAGCCGAGGTCGAGGTCGTGCGCGGCGGCCAGCCGGACGCGGTCCTGGTACTCGGTCAGGACGGGCAGCCGCCCCGACACCAGCACCTCGCGAGCCCGGGACGCGGCCGAGGCGGCGAGCACCTTCAGGGCGGCCACGTCCACGCCCGGAGCGGGCTCCAGCGGCAGCGGCGAGAAAGGGACGTCGAGCGGCGGAGGCGCCGGCAGCGGCGGCACGCCCAGCGCGAACACCTCCGCCGCCGGAACGCCCGGTGCGGCGCGGACGGGCAGGTCGCGCCGCTGGAGCGCCTCGACGAGGTCCTGCTCGCCGCGCCCGCGCACCAGCAGCAGCACGAACGGGTCGGCGTCCAGCAGCCAGGACGTCTGATAGCACAGGGCGGCGGCGTGCTTGCACGGGTGGCCCCAGTCGGGGCAGGAGCACTCCGGCTCCAGGTCGCCGACCGCGGGCAGCAGGGGGACGGCGGCGTCCTCGGCCGCCTCGACCAGCTCGTGCGGCATGTCGCGATCGAGCAGCGCGGCGATGTGCCCGGCCTTGGCGGCCACCTGGTCGAGGAAGCGTTCCCACTCGGCGTCGGTCAGCTGCTCGACCCGGACGACGGTGTCGTACTCGGTCTCGGTGACGGCGGCGATCCGGCCGGGGCTGACGGCGATGGGTCCGACCTGCCCGGTCTTGGCGTAGGCGCGGCCCTTGCGGAGCAGGCCCTGGTCGAGACTGGTGTCCTCCAGGGCCTTCACCCAGGCGCGGCCCCACCAGGAGGTGGCGAACCGGGCTCCGGCGCGCTGCGGAGGGAAGGCGGGAAATCCTCTGACGGCGTTCATCTCAGCTCCACCAGCGCGGCGAGTTCGGCGTCGGTCAGTTCGGTGAAGGCGGCCTCTCCGGCGGCCAGGACGGCTTCGGCCAGCGAGCGCTTGGCGGCGAGCATCGCGGCGACGCGGTCCTCGATCGTGCCCTCGGCGATCAGCCGGTGCACCTGGACCGGCCTGGTCTGGCCGATGCGGTAGGCGCGGTCGGTGGCCTGGTCCTCCACGGCCGGGTTCCACCAGCGGTCGTAGTGGATGACGTGGTCGGCCCGGGTGAGGTTGAGCCCGGTGCCCGCCGCCTTGAGCGACAGCAGGAAGACGGGGGCGTGCCCGTCCTGGAAGCGGCGGACCATCTCCTCGCGGCGGGGCACGGGCGTGCCGCCGTGCAGGAACTGGGTGGCGACGCCCCTGGCGCCGAGGTGCCTTTCCAGCAGCCGGGCCATGGCGACGTACTGGGTGAACACGAGCACCGCGCCGTCCTCGGCGACGATGGTGTCGACCAGCTCGTCGAGCAGTTCCAGCTTGCCGGACCGGCCGGCCAGCCGGGGTTCGGCCTCGTGCAGGTAGTGCGCCGGGTGGTTGCAGATCTGCTTGAGCGCGGTCAGCAGCTTGACGATCAGGCCGCGCCTGGCCATGCCGCTCGACTCGGCGATCTGCGTCATGATCTCCCGCACGACCGCCTCGTACAGCCCCGCCTGCTCGGTGGTCAGGGCCACCGGGCGGTCGGTCTCGGTCTTGGGCGGCAGCTCGGGGGCGATGCCGGGGTCGGACTTGCGGCGGCGCAGCAGGAACGGCCCCACCAGCCGGGCCAGCCGCTCGGCCGCCTGGCTGTCGCCGCCCTCGACGGGTCTGGCCCACCGGGAGCGGAAGCGGGCGAGCGGGCCGAGCAGGCCGGGGGTGGTCCAGTCGAGGATGGCCCACAGCTCCGACAGGTTGTTCTCCACGGGAGTGCCGGTCAGCGCGACGCGGGCGCCGGCGGGGATCTCGCGCAGCGCCTTGGCGGTGCCGGACGACGGGTTCTTGACGTGCTGGGCCTCGTCGGCCACCAGCAGGCCCCACGGGTGCGCGCCCAGCTTGGCCGCGTCCAGCCGCATGGTGCCGTAGGTCGTCAGGACGAACCCGTCGTCGGCCAGGGCGCGGTTGGACCCGTGGAAGCGCCGGACGGGCACGCCGGGCGCGAAGCGGGAGATCTCCCGCTCCCAGTTGCCCAGCAGCGACGCCGGGCAGACCACCAGCGTGGGCCCGGTGCCGCGGCGGTGCAGGTGCAGCGCGATCAGGGTGATCGTCTTGCCCAGGCCCATGTCGTCGGCCAGGCAGCCGCCGAGGCCGAGCGAGGTCATCCTGGCCAGCCAGCGCAGCCCCTCGAGCTGGTAGTCGCGCAGCCGCGCGGCCAGCCCGTCGGGCGCGTCGATCCGCTCCGGCTCGGCCAGCCGGTCGCGCAGTTCCTCCAGCCAGGCGGTGGGGTGGACGTCCACCTGCTCGCCGTCGATCTCGACGGTTCCGGTCAGCGCGGCGGCCAGCGCGTCGAGGCCGGTCAGCGGCTTCAGGTCGCGCTGGCGGGCCTTGCGGGCGAGGTCGGGGTCGATGAGGACCCACTGGTCGCGCAGCCGCACCACCGGGCGGTGGGCCTCGGCCAGGGCGTCCATCTCGGCGGCGGTCAGGCGCTCGCCGCCAAGCGCGAGCTGCCAGTCGAAGCTGGTCAGGTGCTCGCCGCCGAGGAACGACGGCAGGTCGGACGGTGCCAGGTCACGCTCGCCGACGACGGCCCGCGCGCTCAGCCCGCGCACCATGGACCTGGGCCAGTGCACCTCGACCCCGGCCGCGGACAGCCGCTCGGCGGCCCCGGCGAGCAGTTCCTCCACCTCGCCGTCGGACAGCACCAGCTCGTCGGGCACCGCGCTGTCGAGCAGCCGCCCCAGCGGGGCCCACACGCCGGCCGCGCGCCGGATGGCGAGGGTGGCGTCGATCCTGGCCCGGCCGCCGAGCCCGGGGTCGCGCCCGTCCCACAGGTCGGCGGCGTCCACCACCAGGGACGGGTCGGCGAGGCTGTGCAGCTGCGCCACCGCGCGGAAGTCGGCGGTGGCCGGGTCGGCGGACTCCAGCCGCAGCGACAGCCGCACTCCCGAGTCGAGCCCGGCCGACACCTCCTCCGCCCAGCCGCGCAGGTGGGGCACCTTCACCGGCTTGACGGCCGCGAACGCCTGGCCGCCCGTGGCGCGCACCGCTCCAGGCGAGCGCGGCATCGCGTCGGCCACCGCGTCCAGGAAGGCCCGCACGCAGGTCTCCGCGTCGGGCAGCAGCACCGCGTCGTGACGCTCGGGTTCCGTGTCGAGCGGGACGGCCCGCGCCGAGGCGGGCATGGCGTCGGCCAGCTCGCGGATGCGCTGGACGTCGGCCGCGTCGAACGGCCCCGCGCGCCAGGCGTCGAAGTCGCCCGCCGTCACCCCGGGCAGGATGCGGCCCCGGGTGACGAGCTGGAGGGCGACCAGCGCCGCGGCGCCCCAGAAGCGGGCCGCCGGGTGCGCGTCCGCGTCGGCGCGAGCCCTGGCGAGGACCGCGACCGCCTCGGCGACGGGTACGGTCGTCGCCGCGGCCGCGCGCAGGCGCACCTGCCCGTCGTGCGGTTCGGCGACGTTCACCGTGGCCTCGCCGTCGGGGTCGAGGAAGGCCAGGTGGCCGCTCCTGGGCGGGTCGCCGGGTTGGAAGACGACCGGCAGCCGGGTCAGGTCCGTCAGTGAGCTCACGGCCGTACAGTGTACGGTACGGCGGGGGTGTGGTTTACCACAGGCGCGATCCGGACGCCCGCCTCATTCACGCCCGACTCCGATCATTCATAGCCTCTGGGACATGACTGATTGGGTTGTTGACCTGATGGACACCCTCGGCGCGCCGGGTGCCGGCATCGCGATCGCGCTGGAGAACCTGTTCCCGCCGCTGCCGAGCGAGGTGATCCTGCCGCTGTCGGGCTTCACCGCGAGCCGCGGCCAGATGGACCTGCTGGACGCGCTGCTGTGGACCACGATCGGCTCCGTGGTGGGCGCGCTCGCCCTGTACTGGGTGGGCGCCCTGCTCGGACGCGACAGGGTGCTCGCGATCGCCGCCAAGCTGCCGCTGGTCAAGACGTCCGACATCGAGAAGACCGAGGCGTGGTTCCTGCGGCACGGCAGGAAGACCGTGTTCTTCGGCCGGATGATCCCCATCTTCCGCAGCCTGATCTCCATTCCGGCGGGTGTGGAACGCATGCCGCTGCTCACCTTCACCCTGCTGACGACCGCGGGCAGCGCCCTGTGGAACAGTGTCTTCGTGCTCGCGGGATACTTCCTGGGCGAGAACTGGTCGCTGGTGGAGTCCTACGTGGGCATCGGCACGAACGTGGTGATCGGGGTGGTCGTGCTCGCGGTGCTGACCTTCGTCGGCGTCCGGCTGTCGGAGCGGCGCAAGGGGCGTCATGCGAACCGCCACTGAAGGGCTCAGACAGCTCGCCGCGGTGACGCTCGGCTCGCTCAGCGCCCTGGTCGAGCTGGCGTTCCTGCTGGTGACGCTGCCGCTGGCGGGCCGGCCGAACGTGCGGGCGGCGGCCGGGCGGCTGGCCCTGCTCGAAGCCCGCCGCCTGCGCCTGGACCTCGTCAGGCTCGACACCGGCCGGGCGGTGCCCTACCTGGCGTCGCGGGCGGCCGTCGGCGTGCTGGGCGGGCTGGTCGTGGCGCTGCTGGTGATCGGCCTGGTGGTGGGCGCGCGGATCGCGTGGGCGTGGGGCACCGGCGAGACCTTCGACGGGATGTCGGCCTCCCCGGCGCTCCTGCTCTACGCGGCCGTCGGCGGGGGCGTACTGCTGTTCCTCGACCTGTCCGGCGTGGCGGGGGTGCACGCGCTGGAGCGGCGGCTGGCACTGCGGATGCTCGGGCCCGATCCGACCGCGGCACTGGAACGCAGGATCGCCGAGCTGGCCGAGAGCCGCGCCGGGATCGTCGCCGCCGTCGACTCCGAGCGCCGCAGGATCGAACGGGACCTGCACGACGGGCTGCAGCAGCGGCTGGTGGCCCTGTCCATGCTGATCGGACGGTCCCGGCGGGGCCGCCCCGAACTGCTGGAACAGGCCCACGAGGAGGCCCAGCAGGCGCTGGCCGAGCTGCGGGAGGTGGCCTGGCGGGTGTACCCGAGCGGGCTGGACTCCTTCGGGCTGGGGGAGGCGCTGGCCGGGCTGGCCGAGCGAGCCGGGGTGCCGGTCAAGGTACGCTGCGACCTCGCCGCCCGCCCGCCGATGGAGGTGGAGACGGCCGCGTACTTCGTGGTCAGCGAGGCGGTGACGAACGCCGCGAAGCACGCCCAGGCCACGCTGGTGACCGTGGACGTCCACCGGGAGGAGATGATGATCGTCGTACGGGTGCGTGACGACGGCACAGGCGGGGCGATCGCGTCCGGGGGCGGCCTGTCGGGGCTGGCCCGCCGGGTGGCGGCGCTCGACGGCCGGTTCGAGGTCGACAGCCCGCCGGGCGGTCCGACGACGATCGGGGCGGAGCTGCCGTGCGGGTGATCCTGGCGGAGGACTCGACGCTGCTGCGCGAGGGCCTGGTGCGGCTGCTGGCCGAGGAGGGGCACGAGGTGCCCGCCGCCGTGGGCGACGCCACGGCGCTGGTGGAGGCGGTGGCCGCGCACGTCCCGGACGTCGTGGTGGTGGACGTTCGGATGCCGCCCACCCACACCGACGAGGGCCTGCGCGCCGCGCTGGAGATCAGGCGGCGCTGGCCCGGAGTCAGGGTGCTGGTGCTGTCGCAGTACGTGGAGAAGAAGTACGCCACCGAGCTGATGAGCGGGGACGTGGACGGCGTCGGCTACCTGCTGAAAGACCGGGTCGCGCAGGTGGCGGACTTCCTCGACGCGCTCGACCGGGTGGCGGCCGGGGGCGCGGCGTTCGATCCGGAGGTGGTGCGCCAGCTGCTGGCCCGTACCTCGCACACCGACCCGCTGGCCACGCTGACGCCGCGCGAGCGCGACGTGCTGGAGCGCATGGCGCAGGGGCTGACCAACGCCTCGATCGCCCAGGAGCTGCACGTGTCGCAGAGCGCGGTGGAGAAGCACGTCAACTCGCTGTTCGACAAGCTGAGCCTGTCGCACACCACCGGTTACAGCCGCCGCGTGCTGGCCGTCCTCCGCTTCCTGGAGTCGTGACCTCTGCTTCACCTCCGACAGCTGCGACTGTCTTGACAATTTTATTTTTCGGTGCGACGCTGAGGGCACCTCGCAAGACGATGCACGCAGGAGAGAGACCGATGAGGAAGATCGTCGCAGGGCTGTTCATCTCGCTGGACGGCGTCGTGGAGTCCCCGGAGAAGTGGCACTTCCCGTACTTCAACGACGAGATGGGCCAGTCGGTCGGCGCGCTCATGGAGAGCTCCGACGCGATGCTGCTCGGACGCCAGACCTACCTGGAGTTCGCCGCCCACTGGCCCAACCAGGACCCGGCCACCGACCCGTTGGCCGACATCATGAACAACAAGCCCAAGTACGTCGCCACCACCACCCTGGAGACGGCCGACTGGCAGAACACCACCCTGCTCAAGGGCGATCTCGCCGACGAGCTCGACGCGCTCAGGCGGCAGCCCGGCAAGGACATCGGCATCACCGGCAGCGCCACCCTGGTCACCTCGCTGCTGCGCGACGACCTGCTCGACGAGCTGCACATGCTCGTCCACCCGATCGTCATCGGCAGCGGCAAGCGACTGTTCGACAGCGCCTACGGCCAGATCCCGCTCAAGCTCACCACGTCCAAGACCTTCAGCACCGGCGTGCTCGACCTGACCTACGAAAGGGCCTGACCGTGACTCCTCCCCCTCGTAAACGAGGGGGCTTCTCGCTACGCCGCGCTGGCGTCTCGGAGGACCAGCCCGGCCCTCTTGATGTTGCTCGCCCCGACCACGTCCGCGTTGGCGGTATACCCGCATGCCACGCAGGCGAAGTCGGCTTGGACCTTGCGGTTGTCTCCGCTGGCGTGCCCGCACTGCGGGCAGGTGCGGGAGGTGTTGGCGGGGTTCACCGGGATCAGCTCTCGACCGGCGCTTTCAGCCTTGTGCGCGAGGATGCCCAGGAACACCCCCCAACCCGCGTCCAGAATGCTCTTGTTCAGCCCGGCCT